>JAYUXI010000628.1:0-2709 GCA_043753085.1 Myxococcales bacterium
CTGACGAAGGTCCGCAGGAACACAACGAACGAAGGCACCGATTCACGTCCGCACTCTCGCTCGCGCGCTCGGCGCGTTCTCCGAACGCATTGCCGCCACGTTCCGCATGAATTAGCCCGACGCCGCCGCCGCATGAAAGTGGATCGTCGAGCAGATGGTGCACGCCGGCTCCGATCCCAACTGGCGACGATCGCCGTCGCTGCTTGCTCGACCAGCTACGTGGATGGCGCATCACACCCGCCAAATCCAACGGCGCTGGCCGAAAACCCCGCGCCAAGGCTCGAGCGATCACGCCTCGCAGGCAGTGTCTACAAAACCGGGCCAAGACCCGTCGCAAGCGACATGTTCGGAATGTACACGCAACGAGCGCCATCACGACGCCGCGACGCGCATTCCGGCGGACGTTCTGTGGGCGCGGGTAGGACGCGGTTGCTCGAGTCGTACGTGAACCCTGGGATCCAGCCCCTCTGTCGTGTCATTCTTGCCGCCGGGCATGCACGACCAACCTGCGCACCCCGAACGAATCGGCCCGTTCCGCATCCTCACGAGCATTGCCTCGGGCGGAATGGGCAGCGTGTACCTCGCGACCCGTCGCCAACCCGACGGGCCCCAGCTGGTCGCGCTCAAGATCCTGCATGCGCACCTGTCGGAGGACACCGAGGTCGCGCACCGCTTCGTCGACGAAGCGCGCGTCGGCGCCCGCATCACGCATCCGAACGTGATCTCCGTCCTCGACGCGGGCACGGTGGACGGCGTGGCCTACCTGGCGCTCCAGTACGTGCGCGGCGACACGCTTTCGGCACTTCTGCGCGCCACGACCCACGGGCCGATGCCCATGGCGATCGCCTCGTCGATCGTGCTCGACTTGCTCGCCGGGCTGCACGCGGCTCACGAAGTGGCCGACGACGACGGCACGTCGCTCGGCATCGTGCACCGCGACGTATCGCCGCAAAACGTGCTCGTCGACCTCGATGGACGCGCATTCATCACCGACTTCGGAATCGCCAAGGTGAAAGACAGCCTCCGCGTCACCCGCGACGGCGCCACCATCGGCAAGGCCGGGTACATGGCCCCAGAGCAAGTACTCGGCACGCCGGTCACCGCACGCACCGACCTGTACGCCTCCGGCATTTTGCTGTGGGAATGCCTCACCGGTCGCAAGCTGTTTTCGGGTGCCAGCGCACAGATCCAGGCCGCCGCAAAAGCCCTCGTGCAGCCGCGCGCACGCGACTACCGCAGCGACGTGCCCGCGGCGATCGACGAGCTTCTCGCCGATCTGTTGCAGCACGATCCAGCCGCGCGGCCAAGCAGCGCCTTCGACGTCTCGGAACGGCTGCGCAAGGGCCTGCCGCGAGCGCGTCGCCGCGACGTCGGCACGTGGGTACGCGGCGTCGCAGGCGCACGCCTCACCGAGCGCGACCGCTTGGCGAAGCTCGAAGACCAAGACGACGAGCAAACGGTGGCGCGACCGCTCGGCTCGCTGATGCCCGACGCGATGCCGCCTTCGCTGTTGCCGTCGGTGCAGGCGCCGCCACGCTCGGTGGTGAAGCCCGCCGTCGAATACGATGGCGTTCCAACCGCCGTGCGGCCGAAAGAGGAAGTCACGAAACAGTCGATGCCCGTCTTGCACGACGAGACCGAAGGCGAGCAGAGCACGCAGGTGATGGCGTTCGCGCTGCCCGAGATTACGGCGCCCATGTCGGTTGCGCCGCTCTTGCGCACGAGAACACCGGTGATCACCGAGCTCGATCTGCCCATGGCACCCGAGCTGCCCACGGCACCCAAGCTGCCCACGGCACCCAAGCCGCCGACGCCGCGCAGGGCCGCCTCGGGTCTCGCACTCGGCCTCGGCCTCGGCCTGGGCGCAGCTGCGTGCGTGCTCGCAGGCATGGTGTGGCTCGGCGCGGGAAGCGATCGTTCGTTTGCCCATCGCGATACCCCGCTCGGTCCGGTCGGCTCCGTGGCGCAGAAGGCTTCGTCGGTGACTCCGGACCTGCCCGCCATCCCCAGCGCGCATGCCACCGTTGCACCACGGCCGCATGCGCCGATCACGCGCCCGCGCGCGCCCATTCCCAGGCAGAAGAAGAAGTAGTCGCATTTCCAGGCGTGCTAAGCCGGGCGCATGCGGATTGAAGAGAGCCTGGACGCACTCTGTACCCCCTTGTTTCGAGCCGCCACCGGCCTCGACGACGCGACGGCCGTGGTGCGCGTCGCGCAGGACGAGAGCCACGGTGACTACCAGCTGAACGGCGCCCTGGCCGGTGCCAAACGCGCCGGCAAGAACCCGCGCGCCGTCGCCGACGACGTGGTGCGAGCGCTGGGCGAGCTGCAGGCGGCCGCCGCCGCGGCGAAGGAGCGGTTCCCCGTCGCCCACTTCGCGGTGGCCGGTCCCGGTTTCATCAACCTCACACTCGACGACACCTGGCTGGCCGTGCACCTCGAGCACGATCTGCACGCGGGCGACGGCGGCGTCGGCAAAGTGGCCAAAGCCGAGAAGATCGTGATCGACTTTTCAGGGCCCAACGTCGCCAAAGACATGCATGTAGGTCACATCCGTTCCACCATCCTGGGCGACGTGCTCGCGCGCATGCTCGGGGCAGTCGGGCACGAGGTAGTGCGCGACAACCACCTCGGTGACTGGGGCACGCAGTTCGGCCTGCTCATCGTCGGCACCCGCACGTTCGGCAGCGAGTACTTCTCGGCCGAAGG
>JAYUXI010000629.1:0-2708 GCA_043753085.1 Myxococcales bacterium
GAGGAGTGGCGTGCCGAAGACTTGCACGACCTGGAGACGCATCCGCCCAAGTACGCAGTGACCCTCACGCAGATCCACGACGGACCCGACTCCACAGAATGGTTTGCGACGCTCGGATACCGGCCGGTGGTGGAGCTCGGTGAGTTCACCATCGTCGCTCGCTGAACGTGGCCCGCGTCGTCACGGACAGCGTACGTTAGCTCGCGCGCAGGCGGGCCATGTACTTCACGGTGCGTGCGATGTTGCGGGCCTTCGAGCGCCAGTTGAAGGCCCACTTCGACTCGCCGTGCTCGCGATCGCCGAAGTGCACGTCGAGCGTGCGCACTGCGAAACCGTGCGTGGTGGCCACGTAGAAGAAGTACAAATCCAGCGACAGATCCGTGGGCGGATCGGCGGCGAGATCCAGCAGGTGGCGCGAGAACGCCTTGGGCTGACCGTTGATGTCGGCCAGGTTGCGACCGAGCAGGGCGAGCGCCGCGGTCTGCATACCGGCCGTGAACAGCGTGTCGCCGAGGGGGCGGTTGCGGCGCCGGCCCTTCACGAACGTGCGCTGCGGATCGGGCGCCGCGCCGAGCAGCTCGAACGCGCGAAACACGTCGGCCGGCGGCGTCTGCCCGTCGGCGTGGGTCCAGGCGAGGAGCGCGCCGCGCGCCGCGCGGAGGCCGGTGAGAATGCCGTGGCCATAGCCCACGTTCGGCGCCGGCACCGTGACCACGCGGGCGAACGCGCGGCCGGGTTTGGCGAGCTCGGCGGCCAGCACCTTTGTCGTGTCGTCGGTGCTGCCGTTGTCCACGAGCAAAAGCTCCCAGTCGCGGTCACCGCTGGCGTGGGCTTCGAACCGAGCGATCAGCGACGGCAAATTGCCGGCCTCGTTGTAACAGGGAACGACGATCGACTTGAGGAGGGTGGTCACGTCGATTCTCCGACGACGGCGCCGCGATCTGCGAACACCAGGAACTTCATGCCGGCATAGTTGGCCACGGTGGAGGCGCCGGTGGCCACGAGCCAGGCGAGCGCCGTGCCGAAACCGAGGCGCAGCGACATGGCGTGGACCGCGACGTTGAGGCCGAGGGTAACAGCGTACAGCACCGCGAAGCCAAGCGCGTGATGCGCCACCGTGCCCTTGGCGCGAAACGTGAAAGCACGGTTGAACACGAACGACACCAGGGCGCCCGCCGCGAAGCTCACGGTCTTCGCGAGCCACGGCGCCACGGCCGCGTGCGTTGCGGCGAAGTACACGAGCCCGTCGGTGCCGACAGCCGAGCAGCCCACGACCAAGAACCGCCCGACCTCCGCGATCTGAGCGCGCGTCACAGCGGCCTGCCGGCGCGGAACACGTCGTTCCAGTACCGGAACGTATCGAGCTCTTCGGGCGTGCCCCACGGCACGTACTTGTCGACCGCGAACGCACGCACGCGGGCGCCGCCTTCGATCATGCGGCGGGCGATCGTGTCGATGTAGTATTCACCCTTCACGGTGTCTTCGGCCGCGATCATGGCGCGGTACTCGGCCCGGAAGCGCTCGCTCGTCGAAAACCAGAACGTGCCGAGGATCACTTCCTGCGCCTCGGGGGCCACGCCCTCGACTTGCTTCTTGACGCCGCACGCGCGGGCCCACCCGTCCTCTGCGACGATCCAGCCGTACATCTGCGGACGCCACAGCGCCGGCAGGTAGCCCCGCGCGGTGAACACGATCAGATCCGCGTCGCCCGAGGCAGTCAGGCGCTCGAACGCATCCACGTCGAACAGGGAGCCCGTGTCGCACGGCGCGAACAGCACCGGTGCGTCTGCGTGCAGAGCCTCGGCGCCGCGCAGCGCCGTGGTGGCCTGGCCATTCGTGAGGGCAGGGATGCCCATCACGCGCGCGTGATGCTTCTCGGCCGTGGCCACCACGCGGGGGTCCGACGCGTGCTCTTCCAGCGCCACGAGCGTGCGCGACAGCGCCGGCGGCAGCAGGGTCAGCACCTGCTCGATCATCGGCTTGCCGGCCACGTCGATCAGGGGCTTCACCTCCGCGTAGCCGCGATCCCGGAAGCGCTGCCCGAGCCCCGCCATCGGGATCACCTGCGCCGACTGCGCGGGCGCTTGCGCCACGCGCGCTACGAACGCATCGAGACCGCGCAGCGCCGCCGCCCAGCTCTCCCAGTCGCGCAGGTCGGCCGGTGTGCCCCACTGGTAAAAGTGCGGCAGCGGGAATGCGCCGACCCGGCCGCCTTCTTCGATCAAGGCCTGGATGGCCATCGACACGTAGAACTCGCCCTGGACGCGCTCGCCGTGCTCCATCTGCGCGCGGGCGATGCGGAACATCGATTCGGCCCGGCGGAAGTAGTAGAGGCCGCTCGACGCGTATTCGCCGAACTTGTCGGGCGTGAAGTGGTGTTTTTCGCGAATCTCCGCCACCGTTTCCTCGTCCGGCTGCAGGCGCATGTACGCGTAGAGCGTGGGGCCGAGCGAGTGCGGGTGAAAGCCGCGGTACGCGCTCATCGCGCCGTCCCAGCCGTGCTGCGCGAGCCAGGCCCGGAACGCGGGGTACGACCAGTCCACGCCGAAATCGCAATAGTTGAGGATGACCTCTTCGTCTGGCTGCACGTGCGGCGCGGCGGCCAGCAGCGTGTGCACCGGACCGTCCTTGTGCGGGTCCACGACCACCACCACGGCATCGGGTACGAGTCGCTTCAGCGTAGGTACCAGATCCGTGGTGTCTGCATG
>JAYUXI010000630.1:0-2707 GCA_043753085.1 Myxococcales bacterium
TGCCGCGCGGTCGCGTGATCGAGGTGTTTGGACCGGAATCGAGCGGCAAGACCACTCTGTCGCTGCACGCGATTGCCGAGGCGCAAAAAGCCGGAGGCATCTGCGCCTTCATCGACGCGGAGCACGCGCTCGACCTGCCCTACGCCCGCAACATCGGCGTCGAGGTCGAGAAGCTGCTCGTGTCCCAACCCGACAACGGCGAGCAAGCGCTGGAGATCGTCGAGGCGCTGGTGCGCTCCGGAGCGGTGGATTTGATCGTGATCGACTCGGTGGCGGCGCTCACGCCGAAGGCCGAGATCGAAGGCGACATGGGCGACTCGCACATGGGACTGCAGGCGCGGCTCATGAGCCAGGCGCTGCGCAAGCTGACGGCCATCGCGCACCGCACCGAAACCACCATCGTGTTCATCAACCAGCTCCGCCAAAAGATTGGCGTGACCTTCGGCTCGCCGGAAACCACCACCGGCGGCAACGCCCTGAAGTTCTACGCGTCGATGCGTCTCGACGTGCGCCGCATCGGCCAGGTGAAAGTCGGTGACGACGTGGTCGGCGGTCGCACGAGGGTCAAATTGGTGAAGAACAAGCTGGCACCCCCGTTCCAGGAGGCCGAGTTCGAGATCCGCTACGGCGCCGGCGTGGACCGCCTGTCCGAGCTGCTCGACCTGGGCGTGGCCAAAGAGCTGGTCGAGAAGAACGGCAACCATATGTACTTTGCAGGCAGCGCGCTCGGCAATGGCCGCGAGCGCTCGCGCGAGTCGCTCGCCAACGACGCCGAGCTGCGGCTCACGCTCGAGCAGGCAATCCGCGCCACCTTGCCGCCGCGCGGTGGCGCCGTAGCGGCGGCCGCCTGAGTCTTGGCGGGCCTGGGGTTCGCCTCGGGCCCGCCGTTCGGGTCGTACCAGGGCAGCTCACGGCCCGACAGGTGGGTCAGCACGCAAAGAATCACCACATCTGCGATGGCGAGAAAGAAGCAGAACATCATCTCGTCTCGCGTGAAGCGGGCCGTCGGCCCCACGTTGTCGGAGTGCAGGCCGACGCGAAACTGCATGAGCGTGCCGAGCGCAGCGCTCCGAAGCACTCTGCAAACGCTCGGCCGCTACCAGATACGGCGACCGACGAGGCTGTCGAAGATCTCGTCCGAAGAGACGACGGCGAGTTTCTCCGTCGTCGCCTGCGCGGCGATCATCCGATCGAACGGGTCACGGTGCGCATGGATCATGCTCCCAGCGAGCAGCGCCGCAGCCATGTCCACCGGCAGCACTTCGATGTACTCGCGCGCCAGGCGCGGGCCGAGATCCTGAAGCAGTGGCCGTGCTTCTTCCAGCTTGCCGATCCGCACCTTGGTAGCGAGCTCCCATCCCGTGGCGGCGCTGACGTAGAGCGTGTGTTCGGCTTTGCTGACGACCTGGCGCGCTTTCTTCGACAGCTTCTCGCTGTCGGTCAGCCACCAAAGCAGAGCATTGGTGTCGAGTAGATACTTCATTCGTACCAGGCGTCGAGCTCGCCGTCCGGCAGCGGCGCTTCGAGCGCTGCGAGCGTCTCCTCCGAGATCAAACCGCGCCACGCGCCGGGACGACGCGGCTCGCTGGCTGCCGGCGGCACGATGCGTGCCCACGGAATCCCCGCCTTGCACACCGTGATTTCTTCCCCGTCGTGCGCTCTGTCCAGCAACGCCGACAGCTCGGTTTTTGCCTCGGCTACGTTTCGCTTGACCATCTTCGTGACCTTAGCATGGGCCACTTGTTGGTCAATCGAGGTCGCCGCTGCCCTCAGGTACGCCGCCGCAGCACGCCGCGGATCGCGGCCAGATCGCTCGGGCCGAGCTCGCCGGTCACCAGCAGCGTGAGCGCGTACGCGAGCACGATGCCGACGGGCATGATCAGCGTCACCAGCTTGCCGACGTGCGGCTCCACGGTGCCCAGCGCAAAGGCAAGGCCCACCGCGAGCGCGACGCGGAGCGTGGTGCGCAGCGGAGCGAACGCCTTGGCGATCCGGACGACGGCGAGCGCTCCGAAGACGAGCGCGAGCAACAGACCGGCGGTGGTGGCGGCGGCCATGCGTTGCAGCTGCGGCAGGCCGAAGTCGGCCTGGGGCACGAAGACGAAACCGAGCAGTCCCACGAGCATGGTCGCGATCCCGGTGATCAGCGCGGCGCGGCGCTCCCTGCCGAGCGACGCCAGCACCGTGGTGCACAGACCGAGCACCGCGAACAAGCCCTGGCCGAGTGCCAGCAGGTGCAACGTGTCGTGCCCGCGCGCCGCGACCACTTCGGGATACACCAGGCGCAGCAGCGAACGCGGCATCGCCACGACGACCGACACGAGCAGGCCGGTGACCAAAAGGCCAATGCGTAGGCCGCGCGAGACCAGCTGCTTGACGGCCTCGTGATCGCCTTCCGAGCGCGCCTTGGCGAGCAGCGGAAACAGCACCTGGGTGACCGCGAACAGCAGCTGGTACGGCAAGAACGCGAAGAGCTGGCACGAGCGATACACGCCGACCCACTCGTCGGATTCGGGCGCGGTGCCGCCGGGGCTGCGCGACAGGAAGTGACCGAGCGCCATGATGTCGACCTGCATGAGCAAGTTCGTGAAGAACTGTGCCAGCGCCAGGCCCGCGATGCCCTTCAGGTAGGCGCGGCGATCGAAGTCCGCCGGCGCGCCCGACGAGCGCAACACGCCGCTGACGACCAGTGCCACCGGAAAGATGC
>JAYUXI010000631.1:0-6645 GCA_043753085.1 Myxococcales bacterium
TAGCCCTTGAGGGTGACTTTGACCACGTGATGGCCGGCGGGCACCTCGATGCTGGTTGGCGCTTTGGCTTCCTGCAGCTTCTCGTCGACGGCGATTGCAGCGCCTTCGGGCGTGCTGGCGATCTTGATCGTGGCAGGCATCTTCTGCAGCTCGGCGCTGCGCGCTTTGGCCGTCTCGCCCTCTTTCACCAGGTTCTTGGGCACGGCGGCGAGGAACTTCTCGTACGAGGCGACTGCGCCCCGATAGTCCTTCAGCGCGTCCTGGGTTTGCGCCATGCCGAGCAGGCCTTCGGGGGTCTCTTTCTCGGCGAGCGCGCCCTTGTACTGTTCGAGCGCAGCATCGTTGTCGCCAGCCTTCTGCAGGGCCTGCGCGCGCCGCAACGCCGTTTTGCCCTTCGCGGTGGCAGGAGCCGCGGGTTTCGCGGTGGCAGGAGCTGCGGGCTTGGCTACCGGAGCTTGCGCGCGGCTGACCGCCGGGGTGAACGACGCGAAGGACGCAAAACTGACCAAGGCCACGCTGGCCACCAACCGGGACGACCTCATCGCGGAGCATCCTACACGAACCGGGTGGCGCTTTTCGAGAGGGTTCTCGACGCAATGCGCGCTTCTGCAGCGCGGAGCCATTTCTCGGGCGGTTTTCGCCCGTTCAGGCCATGCCCCAGAGTCGTGCGATTGGTGGTACGGTGCGCAGCGTCCGGGCGGGAACCCCTCCGCCCTTGTCTTCTCCTACCTACGAGGCATCGCGCATGAAACAGCTCCAACAGCTCCAACAGCTCCGCAAAGCCGCTCCCGCCGCTGGAGCAGTCCGCAAAGCCGGCCTGTTCGGTTTCGGCGTGCTCCTTCTCGCCACGAGCACGGGCTGCGGGGCCTCGCTCGCGCAGCCGTTCGACCAGCTGAAGGCCAGCAACGCGAAGGTGTACATCTATCGCTTGCAGAACTTCGAGCCGCCGGCCCAGCAGGCCGCCGCGTCGGCCACCAGCCTCATCCCGCCGCAGATCCAGCAGTGGGTCGCTGGCGCCGCCGCACTGCTGCCGCCGGGCCTGATTCCGCCGGGCCTTCTGCCGGGTACCGCTGCTGCCGCCGCGACCGACGCCACCGCGGCGCGTTTCCGCAACTTCCGCATTCTCGGCTGGATGGAGATCATCGACTCGAAGACCCTGTCGGACACGTACAACGTCTTCGGCAAGGAAAAAAACTTCGTCTCGCCGGCGTCCACCTGCATGTACGCCGAGTTCGGCTTTTCGTTCCAGCCCGCCGGCGGCATGAAAAACGACGTCCTCGTCTCGCTCTCGTGCAACAACACGCAGGCGTTCGACTTCAACTGGCCGCACCAGATGAAGACCGGCCTTGCCAGCAGCGCCACCACCGCCATCATCGACATCGCCAAACGCACCTTCGGAGGCTGAGCTCGTCGGGCCAGCCAAGACGCCGGTGACACCGCTCGTGCCGTACGAACCGAATCCGCGTGCGGGCTGGTTCACCGAGCGGTTTTTCCAGCACATCGACGTCGACGCCGCGTGGGTGGAACGAATCCGGCAGGCCGCCACCGTGGGGCCTGTCGTGTACATTTTACGGAACCTCTCCGTCGTCGATTTTTTTGCGCTGGACTACCTCACCAAGCGCTACGACCTGCCGCGCATCCGCTTCGTGAACGACCTCGGTCTGTTCGTGTTCGAGCCGATGCGCGGTGGCGTGCTTTCGGCTCTGCGCACGTGGGTCAGCCAGCCGCGCGACACCGAGCGTCTGCGCCAGGTGCTGCGCACCCGCGGCAGCGCCGCGCTCTTTTTGAAACGCCCGGCCAACCTGCTCGAGGCGAAGAGCCGCGGCCGTATCGAGGGTGACGCCTTCTTGCGCACGCTGTTTGCCGTGCAGCGCGAGACACTGGCGCCGATCCAGCTTTGTCCGCAGGTGTTCGTGTGGTCACGCGGGCCCGACACCGGCGGGCAGAACCCGCTCGACGTCGTGTTCGGCCCCCGCGAATGGCCCGGCACCCTGCGCACCGTCACCCAGTTCGTCATGAACTACCGCCACGTCACACTGCGCGCGGGCGAGCCCCTCGACCTCGCCGACTTCCTGGCAAAGGCTCCCCAGGAGAGCGACGAGGCGCTCTTGCGCCGCGCCACCTACGCTCTGTTGCGGCGCATCGAACGCGAGCGCCGAGTGGTGACAGGACCGCTGCGCAAGCCGGTCGACCGCGTGCGCGCCGAGGTCATTCGCAGCCCCAAGCTGCAAAAGCTGCTCGGCGAGATGGCCGCAGTCGGTGATCCCGCGCGCGTACTGCTCACCGACAAGGTCGATCAGATGCTTCGGGAGATGGAGGCCACCCCCGAGCCGGCGGCGGTGCCGCTGCTCGACAAGCTGTTCGAGCGCACCGTACGCAAAATGTACCAGGACATCCTGATCGACGAGCCGGGTCTGGACCGCCTGCGCGAGGCGTCGAAGGACGGCACCTTGGTGCTGCTGCCAAACCACCGATCGCATGTAGATTACATCATCTTGTCGAAGTTGTTCCACGATGCGAAGATGCCCGTGCCGCTGGTGGCCGCCGGCGACAACCTGAATTTCTTTCCGGCCGGTCCGATCCTGCGGCGTGCCGGCGCCTTCTACTTGCGTCGCAGCTTCCGCGGCGACCGGCTGTACGCGGCCGTGCTCGAAGCCTACGTGCGCCGCCTCATTCGCGAGGGCCACCCGCTCGAGTTCTTCCTCGAAGGCGGACGCTCGCGCACCGGACGCCTGCTGCCCGCCAAGCGGGGCTTGCTCGCGATGGTGGTGGACTCGGCGCTCGGCGGCGGCCGGCCCGTGTACTTCTGCCCCATCGCCATCAACTACGAGCGCGTCCCCGAAGAGCACGCGTACGTCCGCGAGCTCACCGGCGCGAGCAAGGAACGCGAAGATGCGCGCGGACTGCTGCGCAGCGCACGCGTGCTGCGCCAGAACTACGGGCATCTCTCGGTCGAGTTCGCCGCGCCCATCGCCCTCGAAGATCTCGTCGCCGAGTTCGCGGGCGCACCCGACAGCGACGCCGACGCCGACGCCGACGCCGACGTCGCGCTCACGCCGTCGCGTCGGCGGGCGTTGGTGACCACGCTGGCCAATCGCACCATGGCCGCGATCTCGGCCACGTTCGCGGTCACGCCCGGCGCGCTCGTGGCCACCGTGCTGCTCGCCCAGCCGGTGCGCGCGGTGGCCCACGATGATCTGTTGCGGGCGGTGAGCGATCTGCTCGCCGACCTGCGCGCGCAGGGCGCTCGGTTTGCGCGGCCGCTCGCACACCGCGGCGGGGACGCCACCTTCGCCTTGCTCGGCGCGCTGCAGCTGTTCCTCGACGCCGGCCACATCGAAGCCATGCTCGAAGGTGCGCCGCTCGGCTCCAGGGAGCGCGACGCTGACCCAGGGGAAGGCGCGCTGTATCGCGTCGCTGACGAATCGCGGCTCGCACTCGACCTGGCAAAGAGCGGCATCGTCGATCGTTTCGTACTTCCGGGCCTTGCGGCCACGGTGCTCCTCTCGACCGCGCGGCGCGGCGACGACACCCCGTTCGAAGAGCGGCTCGATTACCTCGCGCGCCTGCTGCAGCTGGAGTTCCTCGCGCTGGAGACCGACGCCGAGGGCATTGCCGAGCGCGCGCTGACCAGCCTTGGCTCACGCGTGCTGGCTGGGCCACGGGTGGCCAGCAACGCACACGAAGGGGTGATGCTGCGCGCGCGCATCCTGGAGCCGTTCGTGGAGAGCTACCAGGTGGCGGCGCGCACCGTGCAGCAGCTGAAGCCGCAGCAGGAGTACACGCCGGCCGAGCTCACCAAGCGCGCCTTGGCGGTGGGAGATCGCATGCACGCCAAGGGCGAGATTCGCTGCCGCGAGGCGCTGGTGCGACCGACGCTGGACAACGCGTGGCAAAACTTCGTGAACCTCGGCTACCTTTCGCGCGCGGCGGCGAGCCTGCGTGTGGCCGAAGGCTACGCCGCGCCCGAGATGCGGCGCACCATCGAGACCAAGATCGCATCGTATCGTCTGGCGGGCGGATGACGCCGCTCAGCCCTGCAGCGGCACTTCGACTTCGAGCGTCGGCGTTTCGATTTGGCAGGCTGCGTCGGAGCACACGCTCATCTTGAACAGGCCCGAGAGCAGGATTTTCTTCACGCTGCCATCCGCCTCGTAGCGAACCTGCATGGTGCCCTCGGTCGGCGAGGCCTTGGTGAAATCGCCGGCTGCCTTCGAGAACACCTCCGGCGCTTCCTTGCCCTTGTAAGCAACCCCGCTGCCCGGCCTCGCAGTGAAGCGATACGGGTACTCTTCGTTGATGTGGTAGCCGGGCTTGGCCGTGATGTGGATGGCCGCGGTGCAGCCTGCCTTGGTCTTGCATGCCGGCGCCTTCATCGTGACGTCGAAGTGATCACCACGGAAGGTGCGCGTGGTGGTGCCGTCCGCCGTGGTGACGGCCTCCGATGCGGTGATGGGCGCCGGCGCGGTCACGTCGTACGACGCCTTGGAGGGCGCGGTCGCGAGCGCGGTGTCGGGTTTCGGTTTCTCTTCGCGCGCCGCGCAGGCGAGCAGCAAAACGATGACGGAAACCCCTGAGAACATGCGCATGCCGTCACGCTAGCACGCGGTAGGAACGAATTCTCCAAACCGGCTCCCGCACGTACGAGAGTGGCCCCGGGGTTCTGCATGGTACGGACGACGGTGACTTCCGCAGGCGTCGTCGTCGTCCAGACCGCCGCGCGTCGTTCATGGTAAACGCGTCCCATGCACCCCCTTGCCTACTGCTTGCTGCGCGCCGGCTCGTTGCTGGCCTCGGTGGCCTGCACGTGGGGCTGTGCGACCGCCATTCCGTCCCCGCTCGAGCCGCAGCGGCAAGGCACGCTCGGCAGTCCGAACTACGGTCTGATCGTCGGCACGCCGCCCATGCCCGCCGTGCCGGGCGTGCTGGGGTTCTTGCGCGACAACGACCGCCACCACGGCCTGCCCCGCTTCGCGCAGGCACTGGTGCGTGCTTCGCAGCGCGTGCAGATGGAACTCCCCGGTACGCCGACCCTGGTCGTCGGCGACTTCTCCACCGAGCACGGCGGCCAGACTTTTCCGCACCATTCGCACCGCAACGGGCTCGACGTCGATCTGCTCTTTTACCTGACTACCCTCGATGGCGCGCCGGTGCAGACCACCGAGTTCGTACACTTCCGGGACGACGGCATCGGCTACTCGCCGAAGCAAAAGCGCTGGCTGCGCTTCGACGAGCGCCGCCAGTGGGCGCTGCTCCGGGCGCTTCTCGAAGATCCGGAAGCGCGCGTGCAGTGGGCGTTCTTCCAGCACCAGCTCAAACCGATACTGCTCGACTGGGCCATCGCCCACGGCGAGCCCGACGACGTGATCGTGCGCGCGGCGCAGGTGCTGCTCGAACCGCATCCCGGTGGCGCCCACGACGATCACTTCCACGTGCGCACGTACTGCAACCGCGCCGAGCAAGCGCAGGGTTGCGTGCCGAACGGGCCGCCGCGACCTTGGATTCCGGTCGAAGAAGTGGCAATGCCGAGTGAGCCGAGCAGCGCCAGCCTGGCCGCCGAGTTGCTGGCATGGCAGCCGTGATTGCCATCGCCCGCGCCGATGCCGAAAGGCTCGGCGTGTTCGTACCCGCAGGCGCGGCGCGGCTCGTGTATCTGGATCCACCGTTCGCAGTCGGCGTGCCCTTTCGCGCGCGCGGGGCCGACGGCACGCGCGCGCACGGCCCGATCGCTTACCTCGACTCGTGGCCTTCGATCGAGGCCTACCTGGCCTGGCTCGAGCCGCGTCTGCTCGCGGCGTGGGCAGCGGTTGCGGTCGACGGATCGCTGTGGCTGCATCTGGACCACCGCGCCGTGCACGACGCGAAGGTGCATGCGGCGCGCCTGTTTGGCGCACGCGCCTACCGCGCGGAGATCATCTGGGTGCCGGGCAACGGTTCGAAGTCACGGCGCGGTCCAGGCGTGACGCACCAAACCATTCTGGTCTTCACGCGCTCGAAGGACTTCGTGTGGAATGCAGGCGATCCGGCGCTGCGCGAACCCTACGCACACACCAGCCTCTCGATGCACTTCACCCACGTCGACGCGGACGGACGGCGCTACCGGGAGCGCCATGTCGGCGGCAAGACGTACCGCTACCACGCCGACCGGGGACGCGCGCTCGGCAGCGTGTGGAGCGACTGTCCGGCGATGCTCTCGAACACGCCCCTGCGCAAGGAGACCACCGGCTACCCCACACAAAAGCCCGAGAAGCTGCTGGGCCGCATCGTGTGTGGCGCTTCGCTACCCGGCGACTTGGTCGTCGATTCGTTCATGGGCTCGGGCACCACGCTGGTAGCTGCGGCCAAGGCCGGGCGGCGCGCCTTCGGCCTCGACGTCGGCGAGCTGGCGCTCGAGACGGTGCGCGCCCGGCTCGGCCGCGAGTCTCTGGGCTACGACGATCGTACGCACGACGCCTGACGTGGCGTATCTGGTGGGCAGCCGCCCGGATCACGCCAGCCACGCTGTTAGGTCGGCGAGCGCCCGCTCGGCCATCCAGGTGTAGCGCGGCTCCTTCTTCAGGCGCGGGTTGTCTGGCGGCGGTACGCAGGCCCAGGTGATGTTCGACGGCTGGAAGTCCTTCACCGGCCGCGCGAGGTGCCCGAGCA
>JAYUXI010000632.1:0-6640 GCA_043753085.1 Myxococcales bacterium
GTGTTGGTCCCCACCGTCTCCAGCCTGACCGACGGCCCGTTTCCCGACCTCGTCTCCGAACGCGCTGCGCGGCCCTGGGCGCCTGGCCAGCAGCGGCGCACCCCGAACGCCGACTACATCTCCCACGGCTACGGGGTCGGCAATGTGTCCACGCCCATCACGTTTCGCATCGACGTTCTCGACGCCGGCGCGGGTCCAGGCACGACAGCGCTCACCCGTGCCTCGCGGACCGGCGTGCATGCATGCACGTTGCCGCGTGGCATGGCCGTCGACGAAGCCAGCCATCAGGTGTGGATCGCCTGCCTCGACAGCGGCGAGATCCTGCGCCATGTCGTCACGCAAACCCAGCGCGGCTTGACGCTGACGCCTCAGCGCGACGTGCTCCAGGTGCCGTTTGTCGCCGCGGTCGCCTACGACGCCGCGAGCGAGCGCCTCGTTGCCCACGCACCGTTCGAGCGCGCCGTGACCATCGCCTCGGGCTCGGCACGCACGACCGTAGCGTTGCCCCGTGTCGAGCTCGATCCGGGGTGGGCAGCCGGTCGTCGCCTGTTCGTCGCGACGGACGCTCGGATCTCGCGTGGCAAAAAGGCGTGTGAAAGCTGCCACCCGGATGGCGGTGACGACGGTCTGGTGTGGGAGACTCCGCTGGGCCCGCGCCGCACGCTGGCTCTTTCTGGCCGCCTCGGCAGCGGACCGTTCCGGTGGGACGGCACGCAACCGTCGTTGGAGAGCCATGTCGTCCAAACCGTAGACGAGAACCTGCATGGCACCGGGCTCTCCGCCCCGGAGATCTCGGCGTTGCTGCACTACCTGGTCGCAACGAAGGCGCCGCTCGGACGTCCAGTCGAGGGGGCAGCCCTGCATGGCCGCGAGCTCTTTTCCGGCGCTGCCGAGTGCTCCACGTGCCACGTGCCGGAACATCAATTCCGCGATGGCCTCGTACACGACGTCGGGGCCGGGCTCTTCCGCACGCCGCCGCTACTCGGTCTGGCCGGGCGCGATCGGTTCTTTCACGACGGTCGCTACCGAACCCTCGACCAAGTGCTCACCGTCACCGACGGCCGCATGGGACACACGGCGTTCCTCGCGGCCGAAGACCGCGCGGCGCTTCTGGCGTACCTCGGCACGTTGTAGCTCTCACGACCCGCCCACCAGCAGCCTTGGGAGGGGCGCGCGAGAAACCGGTTTCGCGCTGCGCTCGCACGTCATACGGTGTCGCTGCGTGCGTATTCCTACGCCAGTTCGAGCTCCAGGCGTGCACATGGCGGCCTTTGCCGCGGCGCTGCTGATCGCTCAGCAGGTGGCGGGCAAGGCCACGCGGGATGCGCTTTTCCTGTCGTCGTTTGCGGCGCGCTCTCTGCCGTACGCCATGGGCGCAGGGGCAGCGCTGTCGCTGCTGGCCGTGTACGGACTCTCGCGCCTGGTCACGCGTTACTCCCCCGCACGGGTCATGCCCTGGATCTTCTTCGCGAGTACTGCAGGGCTCGCAGTAACCTGGCTCGTAGGTCGGCGCTCTGCGCCGGCGGCTGCGGCGCTGGTCTATCTGCACACCGCCCTCTTCGGCCCCACGTCGGTGTCGACCTTCTGGTCGCTCATCAACGAGCGTTTCGATCCCCACACGGCCAAGCGCGCGGTTTCGCGTGTGTCGGGCGGTGCGACGCTCGGCGGAGTGATGGGCGGCCTCGCCGCGTGGCGGGCGTCTACGCTCTTGCCGGTGTCGGCGCTTTTGCTCGTGCTCGCCGCGCTCAACTTCGTCGCTGGAGTCGCCGTGCTTCGCCTGCGCAGCACGCCAGCGGAGCGCACACTCATCGAGGTCGCTCCCAGGGCCGAGACCGAGGTCGGCTCCCTCGCTGCGCTCCGCGACGCGCCCTTCCTGCGCAATCTTGGTATCCTGGTTGCCCTCGGGGCGTGTACCTCGGCGCTGCTCGATTACATCTTCAGCGTACAAGCGGTTGCGCGCTTCGGCAGTGGCCCAGCGCTGCTCTCGTTCTTCTCCGTGTTCTGGCTCGGCGTGAGCATCCTTTCGCTCGCGCTCCAGCTCTCGCTCGGCCGCGTCGCGCTCGAGAAGCTCGGCCTCGCGGTCAACATTGCCATCCTTCCTGGCGTGATCGTCCTGGGCGGCGCAGTTGGACTGGCGCTGCCCGGTCTGGCGAGCGCTTCGGTGCTACGCGGCGCCGAGGCCGTGCAGCGCAATACCTTGTTCCGCTCGGCGTACGAGGTCTTGTACACGCCGCTGCCAGAGGAGCGGAAGCGCGCGACCAAGGCGCTGATCGACGTCGGGTTCGACCGCGCGGGCACCGTACTCGGCAGCGGCTTCGTGTTGATCGCTCTGGCCCTGTTCGGGCGGAGGCCGGAGGCTTTTCTGCTTGGTCTGGTCGTGCTCTTGGCCCTCGCCACGCTACCCGTCGCGCGAATGCTGCATGTGGGCTACGTCGCCGCGCTGGAGCAAAGCTTGAAAGACGGCGCCGAGGAGCTGCGGCTGGTTTCCGTCCACCTGGAAGAGGACGAGCCCGTATCCGGCTCGCTGGCGCGCGACCAGGTCGTCGCTCGCATCGAGGCCATCCAACCAGGGGGTCTGCAGGCGATCATCGCGCTGGAAGCGGGCCCGGGCGATCAGCCCACCACCAAGGTCAAGACTCCTGCCGTGGTGGTCGCCAAGGCGTGCACTGATCTTCTTTCGGGTGAAGCGCACGCGGCACGCGCGGCGCTGGCCACGCTCGACGGGCACGGGGCTACGGCGGCGTGCGCCATCCTGCTGCTGGCAGACGAAACGCTGCACGCCGCCGCCCTGTCGGGACTTCGGTCCATCGCCCCGTCGATCACCGGCCAGCTCATCGACGCCCTGCTCGATCCCTCTACGGATTTTCTCACGAGACGTCGAATCCCGCGGGTCTTGCGCAGCTGCCCGAACCAGCGCGCGGCCGACGGCCTCGTGCTCGGCATCGCCGACGCGCGCTTCGAGGTTCGGTACGAGTGCGGCCGGGCGCTCATGGGCCTTACCGACAGCAATCCCCACCTGGTGATCTCGCGCGGCAAAGTGATCGAGGCGATCCGCCGGGAGATCGAGGTCGAGCAAAGAGTGCTCGAGCATCAGACAGCGGACGAGGACGACGGTACGGGCGAGGACGACTCCCATCTACCACTCGGGATGCTCATCCGCGACCGTGCGGACCGCAGCCTGGAACACGTGTTCACGATTCTTTCGCTGCAACTCGAGCGAGAGCCGCTGCGCACGGCCCTCGCGGCGCTGCATCATCAGGACGAAAAGCATCGCGGCACTGCGCTCGAGTATCTGGACACCGTGCTTCCGAGTGAGTTGCGCGACATCGTCTGGCCGTACCTCGGCGAGGCGACGCCCTTGCCTTCGGCGCGCAGTCCGCAAGAGCTACTCGCGGGGCTCACCCTGGCTGCATTGCGAAAGTAGCCGATCTTGGATCGAGATCGACCGCGACGGCATCGTCGCGCTTGATCGGCTCGCGCTCGTTCGCCGGCGAAGTTCGCAGCCACAACGGCACGGCGCTCGGGCATGCCGCCGCGCCGCACTGGCTGTTTCACGGTCGCGTCGTCGCGCGCGTTCGGGAGCTCGGACTCGAGCATCGCATCGCGCTCCCCGGCTACGTGGCATACGCCGACGTGCCGAACGTGTACCCGCGGCACGTTCTCTTCGTCTCGCCGACGTACGCGGAAGGATTCTCGAACACCATCCTCGAGGCCATGGCTTCTGGTCTGCCGGTGCTGAGCACGCGCGCGGTGGGCGTCGTCGACTGCGTACGGCCATGAAAACACTGACATCGAGCAGCCGGGGCTGAGGTCGCTCGGGCACCTTCGCGCTCGCGCTCCGCCGCCGGTGGATTATCGTAGGTGGATGCGCCGTCTTGCTGCACTGCTGGTGTCGATCGCGGTCTTGGTCGTGTGCGGCTACGGGTGCGGTCTGGTGGCGGGCGTCGACTACGGCGATGCCCAGCTGGACGGCAGCGACGCTTCGCCACGTCTCGGCGACGCAGAGTGCGTGCGCCGCACCTGCACCCAGGGCGATTGCGGAGCCCTCACCGACGGCTGCGGAGGCGTCGTCGTGTGCGGCGGCTGCGACGGGGGTGCGTGCGTCGCCAACCGCTGCGCCTGCAAGCCAACGACCTGTCCCGGCGCGGGCGCCGACTGCGGAGACACTCCAGATCGCTGCGGCGGACTGCTGTCGTGCGGCCCGTGCGTCACCGCTGGATTCGCGTGCGTCTCGGGGCAGTGCGAGTGCTCGCCGCGATCGTGTGCGGCCCAGGGCGCCGAATGCGGCCGCCAGGTCGATGGCTGCGGCAACCTGCTCGAATGCGGCACGTGCTCGGCTTCCCTCAATTGCGGCGGCGGCGGACCGAACCGATGCGGCAGCGAGGTGTGCACGCCCGGCACGTGCACGAGCCTCGGCGCCGACTGCGGACAGATCTCGGACGGCTGTGGCGACATCCTCGAGTGCGGCGCCACCTGCCCTGCAGGCCAGACCTGCGGCGGCGCCGGCATCCCCAACGGTTGCGGCTGCGCCCGCAAGACCTGTGCGCAGCTCGGCAAGAACTGCGGTCCGGTCGACGCCGGCTGCGGCGCGCCGCTCGACTGCGGCCCCTGCGCGTCGCCGGACAGCTGCGGCGGCGGCGGCATCCCCAACGTCTGCGGCTGCATCCCGAGCACGTGCGCGAGCCTTGGCGCCACGTGCGGAACGCCGGCCGACGGCTGCGGCGGAACACTGCCATGTGGCGCCTGCGGCGCTGGCTTGGTGTGCTCGGCAGGGACATGCCAGACCACCTGCACGCCCATCCCGCAGGCCACGGCTTGCGCCGGCAAGTGTGGAACGGTGAGCGACGGCTGTGCGAGCAGCTACGCGTGTGCCGGCTGCGCCAGCGGGCAAGACCAATGCCAGAACAACCAGTGCGTGTGCGTCGCGACGGCGCCCGCAGCCGCGTGCGCGGGTCGGCAATGTGGCCCGGCGCCGAACGGGTGTGGCGCAAACTACGACTGCGGCGCGTGTCCAGCGCAACACTCGTGCAACGGCGCCGGCCAGTGCGTGTGCGATCCCGTGTCCCAGTGCGGCGGCAAGCAGTGCGGCACAGCCCCGAACGGGTGTGGCGGGATCGTGCCCTGCGGTCCAAACGGCGGCGGCTGTCCCGCTGCAAACGACACGTGCGAGCCCTTCGGCGGCACGTGCACCTGCAACCCGATCCCGTCGGCCCAGGCCTGCGCGAACTCCGAGATCTGCAACGGCGATCCCAGCGTCAGCGACGGGTGCGGCGGTTTCTACACGTGCTGGACGTGCTTCGGCCAATGCTGCGCGCCTGGCCTCTGCACCTTCGAGTTCTGTCAGTAGTTTCGTTTCTGCCGGTGGTGAGTGTTCACCGATCCGGAGCTGCTGCGTTGGCGGCGTCGGCCGCGTTGGCTTCTTCGACGTCGCTCGCGGCCGAGCCGAACAGGACCAGCACTTCGACGGCGCTCCAACGATGGGCAAGCCGCGAAAGCTCGCATGGTTCTCGCTTGACCCGCGCCAGGGCGCGAGCGCAGATGGGCGGAGCGATGGCAGATCTCTTGACCTCTCGCGGCAATTGGCCGACATGGCTTTCCGGGAGCTTGATTGCCGCATGCAGCTCCGCCGCGCCGCTTCCCGGGCTCCAGTCACCCAGAAACGTCGTCATGCAGAAGCCTCTTACGCCCCTTTCCGCCGAGCTTCTCGGCGAGCTCGCTCGCCAGGCCAACACCCACGGGTTTCGCCTCGGCCACCCGTCGGCGCCCGTGTTCGTCGGCACCGGCAGCGCGACGCGACTGCTGTTCTTGCGCGCCAAGGGCGAGAGCAACGCCACCCAAGGCCTGTACGAGCTCGACCCAAAAACCGGAACGGAAACCGAGCTGGTCAAGCCCGAGGCACTCACGCCCGAGACCGAGCTTTCCGCGGAGGAGAAAGCCCGCCGCGAACGCCAGCGCATCGCCGCCAAGGGCTTCGTCGCGTTCTCCGTGTCGCCCGACGGCGGCCGCGTGCTGCTGCCGTTCGCCGGCAAACTGTTCGTGTTCGATCGCGCCGCGGCCGAGGTCACGCTGGTGGCCGGCAGCGAGGGCGCGCTCGACCCGCAGTTCTCGCCCGACGGGCAGGTCATTGGCTTCGTGAAAGATCACGACGTGTGGCTGGCCGATTCGAAGACCGGCAAGACACACCCGCTGACCCAGGGCGGCACCGAAGAAAAGCCGCACGGCGTGGCCGAGTTCGCCGCGCAGGAAGAGTTCTCGCGCTCGCGCGGCTTTTTCTTCTCGGCCGACGGCAAAACGATTGCGGTACAATACACCGATCAAAGCAAGGTCGAGCGACTCTCCCTGGCGGATCCGGCGCGCCCCGAGCGCACCCCCGAGCGGCCGTACTATCCCCGCGCTGGAACCCACAATGCCGTCGTGGCGTACCACCTGGTGGACGCGAAGACGGGCGCCGCCAGAGAAGTGAAGTGGGATCACGAGAAATACCCGTACGTGGGCGTGGCCCGCTGGGATGCCCACGGTCCGTTCGTGCTCTACGTGCTGGACCGGCCCCAGCGTGAAGGCCGTCTGCTCGCCGTGTCGCCTGCGGGCGACACCAAGGAGCTGGTCGCCGAGCACGACTCCGCGTGGCTCAATCTCGATC
>JAYUXI010000633.1:0-6635 GCA_043753085.1 Myxococcales bacterium
CGGAGCTGGAGAAGGATGCGTCCAGCGCGGATGCAGCCACAGCCATTCCTCGGGACATTGCAGGATCGCTTCCGTGAGCGCCTGCGACAGCCGGGCGGTGGTCGCCACCGGATCCGCGGGCTTGGCCTCGACAGCGCGAATCCGCAACGATTCGCGGCCGGCGTTGTGCGTGTATGTTGCAACGACCAGGGCCGCGCCGGTGCGCAGCGCCAGCCGCGCCGGACCGGTGACCACCGCGGTACGGCACCCTAGAAAATGCGTGTCGGTGGCTTCGACGCCGCGCGTGGCGAGGTCCATCGGAATGCCGAGCACTCCGCCGTGGCGCAGCACGCGCAGCATGGCCCGCACCGAGCCCGTGCCGCCGCGCGGGATGGTGGCGACCGGCCTGCGGACCGCATCCAGCCAGCGTCCCAGCCGCGGATCGTAGGGCTCGCGGGTGACGGCGGCGAACGCCGTGCGACCGGCGAGCGTCTGCGCGACGCGCTCCCACGCGCCGAGATGGGCGGACGCCAGCACCACGCCGCGGCCCTGGCAGAGCGCGGCGTCGAGCGCCTCGGCGGAGTCAGCGCGCAGCGCGAGCGGGGCAGGTCGCGCGCGCCCCCAGGCGACGGCGAGCGCCGCGCCGGCGTGGAACGCCAGGCGCTCGGCGTGGCGCTCGAGCAGTTGCGCGCGTGCAGCGGCGCTCCAGTGCGGGAACACCGCCCGGACGTTGCCGTGTGCGGTGGCCGAGCGCCGCACGACGGCGCGCGCGATTCGGAGCAGGGCTCGCTCGGTCCACGCGTGCGGAGCGCGGCGGGCGATCCCATCGCAGGTACGCAGCGCTGCGTAGACTGCGTCGTTTTTGAGCCGTTGCAACCCGGTCCAACGACCGCCCAGGCGCACGTCGCCGCTCATGGGCAGGGGCCGCAGCGCTCACGCACGCGTGACGTCGCATCTTCGCGTTTTTTCTGCACCTCGGCGCAGGTGGAGCTCTTTTCGCCGACCATGCCGCAGATGTTCTTCGCGCTGCGCTCGAGGGAGCCGAGCGCGCGGCAGGCGCTGGGGCAATCCAGACGATCGGCGTCGGCCAGGGACTCACCGAATTGGAGCTGCCAGTCGCTGACCGACTGCTGCAGGGTCAGCGGCGCGGGCGCGCCTTGCGCAGGTGCGGCGTACGCCACGCAGAAGGAGGTCGAGTGTTTCATGGGCTGGCTTTGTCCGGGCGGGTGGCGCGCTCGATGACCCCTTGCTGGATGCGGATGGTCTGCTCGAGCCGCTGCACTGCCTCGCGCGCCTTGGCCTCGGCCTCGGGCAGCTTGCCCTGCTGCTGCAGAAGCTTGCTCTGTGCCTCGAGCAGCAAGCCCGACACTTCGAAGAGGCGGCCGCGATAGTAGTTTTCCTCGGGCACCTCTTGCAGGCCGCGCTCGAGAAAGGCGGCGGCGGCGTCGAACGCGCCGTCTTGCAAGGTGAGCTCGGCGACGCGCGCCAGCGTGTCGCTGCGGACTTCCCGGACTTCCGTGTAGGTTCCCGGCACCTTGCTGTCGAGCAAGCGGGTCAGGGCGGCCAGGGCAGCCTTGCCGTCGTTGCGGGACTCGGCGAGATCGGCTTCGTGATGCAAGGCGCGGGCGAGCGACAGGTACGCGACGAGGCCCTGATCGACGGGCCGCTCGTCTCCGGCGCGGGATTCCTCGCAAGTCGGCGCCGCCTTGCAGGCGGCGAGGGCAAGGGCGAAGGCGAGGGCGCGCAGCATCATCGCGCGCCCCAGCTGCGGAAGCGGTTCTTGCGGTAGTCGCCGCTCCGCGCCTGCGCGATGCGATCGATCCGGGTGCTTGCGCCGGCCGCGGAGGCGGACGCCACGATCGATTCGGTGGACCGTGACAGCTCGGCCTCGGGCCGTGCGACGACGCGACCTTCGTCCGACGCGAAACGCAGCGCGAGAAGTACCGCGGCGGCGAGCGCCAGACCGGAGGCGGCCCACGTGGCCGGACGCACTCGTCGACGTGCCGGCGTGACGACTTTCTGCAGCAGGTGCACGTGGCGTGCGGGTTCGAGCGCCGCGGGCGCGTGGGCGGCGCGCAGCGCTTCGACGAAATCGCCGTGGTCGTCTGCCGCCATGCCCGCCCGCTCGGCGGGCGCGGCGTCGGGCTTTGGGGCCGCGGTGGTCTCGGCGGCGAGCGCCTTGGCCCAGGCGCGATCGTGTGCGTCCCGGCCCTCGTCACGCTGTGCCTGCGCCGACGCGAGCGCCCGCAACAGCTCTTGCTCTTCTTCGAGCGACAGCGCGTCGTCAGCGGGCTCGGAGGGATCGGAAGGGCGGCGCGTGTCGGTCATGGTGCGAGCTTCTTTTTCAGCGAGGAGAGAGCGCGATGCAAGAGCACGTCGAAGGTAGCCACGCCGACGCCCAGCTTGGCCGCGACGCTCTCGCGCGACTCTTCGGCGAGGACGCGGAGGCGAATCGCCTCGGCGTAGCGCGGGTTCAGGTCGGCCAAGGCGCGGTGCAGCTTGTGGCGCACGGCATCGAGGTCTTGCCGTTGCAGGATCTCGTCGTCGAGCCGAGGCGCGGCGTCCTGGGCGCGGTCGAGCTCCTGGACGACGTCTTCTTCCGACCACACTACGGTGCGTTTGCGCCTGCGAAACTGGTCGAGCATGACGCGCATGCCGATCATGCGAAACCATGGATAGAACCCGACCTCGTCGCGCCAGGTGAAGCTCCCGAGGTGCGCCAGCACCTTGGTGTACGTCTCGGACAGGGCGTCCTCGGCCGTGGCGGCACCGCCGAGTCGGGGCAAGAGGACGGTGCGATAGAGGACCGGCCCGTAGGCGCGCAGGAGCTCGCCGAGCGCGTGGCGGTCGCCGGCCTGGGCGCGCGTGACCAGCGCGTGATCGCGCGCGTGGGTTTCCGGAGGTGGGGTCACGAGCCTGAGCATGGGTTTGCGGGCGGGAGCGCGCGCAGCGCACGCTACACCGGGCGGCGTGGAGTCCGAAAGGGATGCCGTGGCCGCCATGCCCGCTGGAACGCGGCGGCAGCTGCGCAACTTACGGCGCCGAGTGCGCGGGGACCGATGTGGTAAGTGCTCCCGTCATGTCGCGCCCAGGGAAAGCCCGCCAAGCTGGTTTTGCGAGGCCGCTCGCATCGACCGTCGTCATGTTCGCCGTGGTGGCTTCCGCCGCCGCCGCGCCTCCCGTCCGTCCCGAGCCCGCCGCCGCGCCTCCCGCGGCGCGGACGCTACCCACGCTCCCCCACGAGCGGTTCGTCCTGCCGAACGGCATGCCGGTCTTGCTGCACGAAGATCACACGGTGCCGATCGTCGTCGTCGACGTCTCGTACGACGTCGGCTCGCGCTCCGAGTCGCCCGGCCGCACCGGCTTCGCTCACCTCTTCGAGCACTTGATGTTCATGGGCACCAAGCGCGCCCCGACCAAAATGTTCGACTCGTGGATGGAGAGTGCTGGTGGCTCCAACAACGCCTGGACCAGCGAAGATCGCACCAACTACTACGACTGGGGTCCGCCCAGCGCGCTCGAGCTGATGCTCTGGCTCGAGGCGGATCGAATGCGTGACGTCGGCCCGTTGATGACCAAGGAAAAGCTCGACGCCCAGCGCGACGTCGTCAAGAACGAGCGCCGGCAAAGCTACGAGAACCGACCTTACGGCAAGGCCGACCTCGAGATGAACGGGCTGCTCTACCCCGATGGCCACCCGTACCATCACCCGGTGATCGGCTCCCACGCCGATCTCGAGGCAGCCAAAGTCGAGGATGTCCGCGGATTTTTCACCAGGTTCTACGATCCTGCCAACGCGGCCCTGATCGTAGCGGGGGATTTGAACCCGAAGACGCTGCGACCCCTCCTCGAAAAGTACTTCGCGGGCATGCCCACGCGCGGCAAGCCCGCCGCGGTGGTCGCGGCGCCGCTCGCGCCGCTCGCCGCGGACGTGCGCAAGACCGAGACCGACGACGTGGAGCTGCCGCGGCTCACCTTGGCCTGGCGCTCGCCCGCCCGTCTCACCCCCGAGGACGCCGCGCTCGACGTGCTGGCCAACGTGCTCGGGCAGGGACCCGCGAGCCGTCTGCACGAACGACTCGTGGTCCGTGAGAAGACCGTGCAAGAGGTGAGCGCTCAGCAGAGCTCGCGGGCGCTGTCGTCGGACTTTCAGATCGAGATCCTGGCCAAGAAGGGCACCGATCTCGCCAAGCTCGAGAAGACAGTGCTCGACGAGGTGAACAAGATCGTCGCCACGGGCATCGAGCGCGAGGAGCTCGACCGCGCCAAGGCGCTCGTGGAGCATGGCTTCTTCCAGCGCATCGAGAGCGTCCGCGAGCGCGCCTCCCTGCTCGCTCTGTACGAAACCGAGGCCCACGACCACGACTTCTTCGCCAAGGATTTGCGGCGCTATTCCAGGGCCACGCAGGCCTCGATCCAGGCCGTGGCGGCCGCCGTGTTCACGCAACCCAAAGTCGTGCTCACGGTGTTGCCCGGAGCCAAAGCCAAGCTGGAGCAACCCAAGTGAGCCGCGCATCGCTCTTGCTCGCGGCCCTCGCGCTCGCCGCGTGCGGCTCTCCCCCCGAGCCGGCCAGCGCGCCGAAGGCACCTTTCGCTTCGGCGCCCTCGGCCGACGTGCTCGGGCCGCGACCCGTGCCGGGATCCCCCGCCGCGTTCGTGCCGCGGGCGCCGCGGACCACGCAGCAAGAGTCTCTCTCCTATTGGGTCGACGAGCGCCACGTGTTGCCCGGAGTATCCATCGCGCTGGTACTTCCTCACGGCAGCGCCACCGATCCGGCCGAGCGCTACGGCCTCGCGTCGTTCACGGCGCGCATGCTCGAGCAGGGCGCCGGCTCGCGCAGCTCGGTGGCGCTGGCCAAGGCGTTCGCGAGCCTGGGCGCCGAGTTCTCGATCGACGTCTTCACCGACTACACCACGCTCACGCTCGTGGTCCTGTCCGACAAGCTGGATGCGGCTTTCGCGCTCCTGGCCGACGTGCTCACCAAGCCCCGGCTCTTGCCCGCCGACTTCGCCCGCGAACGCGAGCGCTGGCAAGACGAGCTCGCCGCCGCCGACAAGGATCCGCGCAGCCTCTTCGAGCGCAACCTGTTGCCGTTGCACTTCGGCGCCTCGCACCGCTACGGCCACGCCAAGACCGGCGATCGCCACGGGGCAGCGAACACCACCCTGGCCGACGTGAAGGCGTTTTACGCCCGCCACTACACCGCGCGCGGCGCCACTGTCATCGCCGTGGGCGACGTCACCAGCGAGGCGCTCACCAGGCTCGTGGCCGCGCGACTCGGCGCCTGGCAAAAGTCCACGGTGGCCGCCGCACCGGCGCCCTCTGCCGCGCCGGCTCCGGCGAAGGTTCCGCTCGACGCCAAGGTGGTGCATCTCCTGGACCGCCCTGGCGCGGCGCAGTCGGTGGTCGGGTGGATCACCGACGGCGTGCGCGCGGGCGATCCGATCACGCCGGCGCTCGGCCGCGTCAACGCGGTCCTCGGTGGCAGCTTCTCGTCGCGGCTCAACCAGGATCTGCGCGAAGAGCGCGGCATCACCTACGGCGCCAGCTCGCGCTTCTCGTGGCACGCCGGCGGCGGACTCTTCGTGGCCAACGCGTCGGTCGTGGTCGACAAGACGGGGGAGGGCATGCGCGCCCTCGACGACGACATCGCCGCGTACGCCAAGGAAGGCCCCACCGCCGAGGAGACCGAACGCTCGCGTCTGCTCACCCGCAGCGATCTCGTCGAATCGTTCGAGTCGGCGTCGCACACCGTGGCGCGGCTCGCACGCAACGCTGGCGTGGGGCTGCTCGCCGACCACGAAGGCCCGTCGGCGATCGCCCGCGACAAGGCCAGCCGGGCCGATCTGGCCACGCTCGCGCGCAAGGCGTTCGGGGCGGGCGCGCGGCGCTTCGTCGTAGGTCCGAAGGCAGTCGTGACGCCGCAGCTGGTGGCCGCCGGCTACCGCGTCGAAGACATGATCGCGCCGGCTCCAGGTCCCGCAAAGAAGTAGCCGTCGCCTCTTGTGGGTCGATCGAGCGTCGCCTAAGCCCGGCGCATGGTCTCTCGCGGTTACGTATCTCCCGACGTCGTGGTGCTCGCTCCCGGCGCCGAGAACAACGGCTTCGCCAGCATGCTGGCCGAGCTCCTGCGCCAGAACTTCGAGGCCAAACCGCACAAGCTCAAGGATCTGCGCGCCCTGCACGGCAGCGTGGCGCTGGTCGCGGACGACGCCGAGGTCGCCGTCACGCTGGAGTTCCTCGGCGAGCGCCTGATGGTGCACGACGGCATCCGCAACGTGCCGGACGTCACCATGCGCGGCAGCGCCGACACGCTCATGGCGATGTCGAATCTGCCGGTGCGCTACGGGCTGCCGATCCCGCGCCGCGACGAACCGGAAGAGATGGCACTGGTCGCCGACATCTTCGCGCAGATGCGCAGCGGCGCATTCAAATCGCACGGGTCGATGTTCAAGCCCGCGTTCTTGCTCCGGCTCACGCGCGTGATGTCGGTCAACGGCTGAGCATTCGCGAGCGAAGCGCTGCGATGCGAACGTCGGCGCAGCCGCTTCCAGAGCAAGGAAGAGTGCAGGAGTGCTTTGACTCGCAGACTCCGCAAACGGCCATCAAACCCGCCAAAACGCTTGACGACATGGCGGTCGCCCCTTAGGTATCC
>JAYUXI010000634.1:0-2696 GCA_043753085.1 Myxococcales bacterium
GCGGGCGGCCTCGAGCAGGCCGGGAGCGCGGTGGATGTCGGCGTCGCGCATCACCATGGCGATCTTCGAGCGGCGCCGCAAAAAGTCCTCGAGCTTGCCGATCATCTCGTGCCTGGCGGTATGCTCGATCTCGCAGCGCGCGTACTCGGTGCCGTCGATCACGAGCTCCGCTTGCGTGGCATCTGCACGTATCGCCTCGAGCATCTCGAACGCCGAGAGCCCGTAGCGCCGCCACAGGCGCGCCGAGAGCGGCTCGAGCGCACGCTTCTCGGTCCCGGCGTCCAGGTTCATGAGTGCAGCCATGTGGAAGAATCGGTTGCGCACTTGATCCGGCGGCTCGCCATACCAGCGTACCGAAGGGTGCGGCAGGTCGACCCCGAGCGACGCCGCGATGCGCGCGACCTCGTCGCCCACGTTCAGGCAGTCCGTGAGCTTGCCGCCGAAGATGGACACGTGGCGGTTGGGCTCGTCCACGTCGACTGCGTGTTTGCGTGAAAGCTGCATCCAGTCGCGCGGCTTGCCGCTGCGGGCCTTGGGGGCCTCTCGCAAGGTCGCGAGTGGACGCACGCCGCAGCGCTCGGACAGTATGTCGGCCGTGGTGAGCGGTTTGTCCAAGTTGAGGCGCTTGTTGATGTTGGAGAGCACGAAGTCGCGATCTTCGTCGGTGACGACGGCGCGCGGGTCGTTTACGCGGGTGTCGGTCGTGCCAACGCAGGTGCGATGGCCCATCGGGATGACGAAGAAGAGCCGGCCGTCGTCTGCGAAGAACGTGAGCACGCGTTGGCTCTTGGTGATCCTCGGAACGATCAGGTGGATGCCCTTCGAGAACACGTGCTGGTGCGCGGTCTGCTCGCCGGTGCGGGCGTTGTGCTCGTCCACCCAGGGGCCCGCGGCGTTGACGAGAACCTTGGCGCGGAGCGAGAGCTTCTCGCCGCCGAGCGTGTCTTGCAGGTCGACGTGCCACAGGCCGCTCTCGCGCCGCGCGGCGGTGGACTCGACGTAGTTGGCGCAGGCGGCGCCGTGATCCAGCGCGGTGCGGATGAAGGTCCACACGAAGCGGGCGTCGTTGTCGTGAAAGTACGCGTCGGAGTACTCGAAGCCGCCGTCGGTGCGGTCTTCGCGCACCACTGGTTCTTCGGCGTGCAGGTTGGCCACCGACAAGAGCCGCGGCGGCTTGGTGAAGAAGCTGCCGATCAGCCAGTAGAGCAGCGCGCCGAGATACAGCTTGAGGCGACCGTGGCGAAAGCCCTTCTCGTGCGTGACGAAGAAGCGGATCTCCTTCACGGTGCTCGGGTAGCTGTCGATCAGGTGGTTGCGGGATACACACAGTTTGCGTACGAGTCCGAACTCGAAGCTCTCGAGGTACTTGATGCCGCCCCAGGCCAGGTTGGAAGAATTCTCGCTGGTCTCGCCGGCGAAGTCGCCGCGGTCGACCAAGGCGACCTTGGCGCCGCGCGCGGCAAGACACGCGGCGGTGACGGCGCCGTTGATGCCCCCGCCGACCACGAGCACGTCGAACGTGCCAGAGCGCAAGCGTTCGAGAATGGCAGGACGAAGCTTCACGGAATGAGTGTAGAACCAGCCGCCCTGGAGGGCCAGTGCGGCGCCCTCTGTACGTTGAAGCTCACCGAATGGGCCCGCTAGAATTCGCAGGCCGCGCGGACACGGCGAAGCGGCGAAGCCGGACAAAACGACGCGCGGCACCCACTGGTGGTGGGGTACCGCGCGTTGCTGCGTTTCGCGTTATCGGACGGGGTTGACGGTGACGGTATCGGTGCCGATCTTCTGGTCGTTCGTGGTCGCCACGTCTTGATCGCCATCGAAGCCTATGGCGACCTCGTAGTCGCCGGCAACGGGCGGCGTCATTTTGAACGTACCCGTGAGCTTTCCGGCTTCGGTGGCCGGCTCGGCCGCTAGGCCAGTGATTTCGACGGCTTCGCCGCCGGTGGGTGGAGTCACGCCGTAAATGATGGCCACGTTGCCTGCCGCGTCACCCGGATTGCCGGTGTAGATCAATTCGAAGGTGAACGTACCTTCTACCGCTGTCGCTGCCGTAGCCGGGTTGACCGTCACCGACGTGACGTCGAAGACAGCCGCGGAACCGGAGCTGCTGCCGCTCGAGCTCGACGTGGCGCGGCCGCCGTCGCCGGAGCTGCTGGTGCGGCCGCCGTCGCCGGAGCTGCTGGTGCGGCCGCCGTCGCCGGAGCTGGACGTCGTGTCGTCGTCGTCGTCGTCGGACGTGGTGGTCGTAGTCGAGCAGGCGAAGACGCCGAGCGACGAGAGCAGTACGCCAGCGGCGATGTAGGAAAAGAATTTGTGCATGATACCTCTAGCGTTCGCTTTAGCAGACTGAACCCGCAGATCAACGGTCCGAAGCGCTCCGGGCTGGCGCTGGCGCGTTGGTTGCAACATTATTTCAATCATGCAGTACCAAAGGAACCGTCGCCGCTGGCTCGCATCGCTGCTCGCGTGCGGCGCCGGCGTCGTTCTTGCGGTGGGCTGCGGGTTTTCGTCCGACGTGACGTTCGGTGGTGGCGACGACACGTTCGACCCCCTGGATCCACTGGGTACCGGCGGTGGATCGGGCGGGCCCCGAACCAGCAGCGGCGCCGGGCCTGGCGGCGGCAGCTCTGGCAACACGCCCATTCCGGCGACCTGCAACGACGACGTGCGCAATGGAGGCGAGACCGACGTCG
>JAYUXI010000635.1:0-2683 GCA_043753085.1 Myxococcales bacterium
GCCAGCACCTTGGCCGGATCGCCGGCGGTCTTCACGGCGATCACGCCGATCAGCGGCTCGTTGAAGCGCAGCTCGAGGAGCGCGTCGTCGAGCTCACGAAAGGCGCGCACGATCCAGGCGTCGGCGCCCTTGCTCGCGAGCTCGGCAGCGCTGGTGGGCTCGGCGCCCTCGGGCGCGCGCACGGTGAGCTCGGCGGTGCGACCCTTGCGATTGAACGTGAGGCCAACGTAGCGGTACTGAATGGCGTCGTCGGTGACGGTCTTCTCGAGTGCGGGCCAGGGCATGGCGGCGTGTGGGCTCGCGGTGCGCGCTTCGAGAAGCGCCTCGATGCGCGCGGTGATCGCAGCTTCGAACTTGGCCCGCGGCGGCGCTTCGTCGACCAGGCCCCACTCCAGCGCGCGGCGGCCACGGACCCCCTCGGCGAGCGTGGAGAACGCGTCGGCCAGATCGCGGCGGATCTTGCGCTTGTCGACCAAGCGAGTCAGGCCGCCGGTGCCGGGGAGCACGCCGAGCAGCGGTGTTTCCGGATAGCTCACTGCGCTCGAGCCGTCTTCCTGCAGCACGATCTGGTCGCAGGCGATGGCGAGCTCGTAGCCGCCACCCGACGCGGTCCCGTTCAGAGCCGCGAGGCTGGCAATGCCGCTCTCCGTGCTCATTTCCTCCAGGGTGATTCGAGTCTCGTTGGTGAACTTGCAGAAGTTCACTTTGAAGCCGTGCGCCGACTGCGACAGCATGTAGATGTTCGCCCCCGAGCAGAAGATGCGGTCCTTGCCGCTGCGAAACACCAGCACGCGGGCCTTGGGGTGCTCGAACCGAATTCGCTGCAGGGCGTCGGCGAGCTCGATGTCGACGCCGAGATCGTACGAATTGAGCTTCAGCGGATAGCCGGGGCGAAGACCGCCCTCCTCGGGGATGTCCAGCACGAGCTCGGCGACGCGACCGTCGAAGGCCTCGGGGAACTGGAGCTTCCAGTGCTTGTACGTCGACGGTTCGCGCGCGAAGTCGACGCGCGGCTGTGGCGTGTTGTCGGGAGCGGCCATGCAATCACGCTAGCCCGGAGATCGTGCAGCGGCAAGAGATATACTTCTTGATAGCCGGCATGCCAGAAGTATAGTTCTGCTCCATGTCCGTCGACCCACGCAGCCCTCTTCTCGCGCGACTCGGGCAGGAAATCCAGACCTCGCGCGTCGAAGACAATTCGTTCTCGGTCGCGGAGCTCGCTCGGCGTTCGGACCTTTCTGCTCGCTTTCTGCACGACGTCGAAAAGGGGCTTGCAAACATCTCCATCGAACGACTGGCGCGCATCGCGAAAGAGCTTGGCACCAGCCTGACGTGGATCTTCGCCCAGTGCGAAACGCCTCCGCGAAAATCGTTGGTAGCGCTCTTGGGAATCCGCGGCGCGGGCAAGTCCAGCGTTGGCGAACAGCTCGCGCGCCGTCTCGCCCGCCCCTTTTACGAGCTCGACAAGCTCGTGGAAAAAGAAGCCGGCGCTTCGCTCGCCTCGCTGTTCGAGGATCGCGGCGACGAGCAGCTGCGAATCCTCGAGGCACGGGTGCTCGAGCGACTCGTAGCGCAAGGCTCGGACGCGGTCCTGGCGGCGGGCGGGTCCATCGTCGAGCGTCGGGACAACTTTCGCGCCCTGCGCGATAGCGCCGAAACGGTCTGGCTGCGGGCCACTCCCAAAGAGCACTGGGACCGTGTGCGCAAGCAAGGCGATCTGCGGCCCATGCGCGGCCGTCCGGACGCGCTGGCCGAGCTGGGCGCGCTGTGGGAGCGGCGGCGACGGCTGTACCAATTGGCCGACAAGACGGTAGACACGTCGCAGACCTCGGTGAAAGAAACCGTGGGCATCCTCGAGCGCTGGCTCGAAGAGCGAAAGAACCGAAGGGACGCGCTGACATGATCGAACTGGAAAGCTTTCTCGAGGGTCGTTGGGTCCGGGGCACGGGCGACGCCGAGAACCTGGTGAACCCCGCCACGGAAGAAACGCTGGCAACGTCGTCCACCTCCGGGCTCGACCTCGGCGCCGCGTTGCACCATGCCCGCGCGCGTGGCAACCCGAACATGCGCGCGCTCACGTTCAAGCAGCGCGGCGAGCTGCTGCGCGCGCTTTCGAAGGCGATCCACGCCCAGCGCGACCAGCTGCTGACCGAGTCCACCCGCAACGGCGGCGGCACGCACAAGGATGGCAAGTTCGACATCGACGGCGCCTGGGGCACCCTCGCCGCGTACGCCGATCTCGCCGAAACCCTCGGTGACGGCACCGTGCTTCCCGACGGCGAGAGCGTGCAGCTCGGTCGCAGCCCACGCCTGCACGGCCTGCACGTGCGCGTGCCCCGCGCCGGCGTCGCCGTCTTGATCAATGCCTTCAACTTCCCGGCGTGGGGCATGGCCGAAAAAGCCGCCACTGCGATCCTTGCCGGCATGCCGATCTTCGCCAAGCCCGCCGGGCCCACCGCGCTGGTCGCGTGGCAGGTCGCCAAGGCGTGGGCCGAGCACTTCCCGGAAGGCGGCTTCTCGTTCTTGGCGGGCGCGCCGCACGATCTGATCGACCATCTCGATTACCGTGACGCGCTGTCGTTTACCGGATCCTCCGGCACCGGCACCAAGCTGCGTGCCTCGAAGGCGGTCACCCACGGCGGCGTTGCGCTCGCGGTCGAGGCCGACAGCTTGAACGCCGCGG
>JAYUXI010000636.1:0-2683 GCA_043753085.1 Myxococcales bacterium
GCCCCGAACATGTTCTGGTGGTCGGTGATGGCCACCGCCTTCATGCCGAGCTTGGCCGTGCGCTTGACGAGGTCTTTCACCTTCACGGCGCCATCCAGCATCGAATACTGCGTGTGCACGTGCAGATGCGTGAACTCGGCGGCCATGGGCTTCCTCCGACTACACCACCCGCGGCGCCGCGGCGAGAGGCGGCGTTGGCTTGCAGGCCGGCCGGCCCTGCGCTCGTGCTCTTGCTCGTTCTGCTGCGCACCTTGCCATCGCAGGACGCGAATTGTTTCGCCCACACCATCCGCGACGCGGCGGCGAGAGGAGGGGTAGACTCGAGGCCCCCCCGGTGCTGCGCTTTTGCTCGTTTCTCGCTCTTGTTGCGCTGGCTGCCTGTCAACCAGCCCCTGCCCCGCAGCCGAGCGAGCATGCCCGTGCCGCGGCGCCCCCCTCGAGTGCGCCCCCTGGCGCGGCGTCTTCCATCAATCCCACGCCGCCGCCGGTCGCAAGCGCGGCGCCCCCCGGAGATCCGATGGCCGGGCACGCCCAGACGTGGGATGCGCTGCGGGCGTTGATCACCGTCGCGCCCCTCACCGACGAGCTGTCACGCGTGGTCCAGTCCGATTCGTTCTTGCATCGGGTGCTCGGCGTCGACGGACCTTCCCGCATGAACCAGGGCAACCGCGCCATCGCTCGCCATCGCATCTCGAAGGAGGCGTGCCTTGCCGGGCTGCAACACGTGGTGCTGCAAACGGCCGAGCAGCGGCGCATCTGCGGCGCCGACGACATGGTGCCCGTCTGGCGGGGCGGCGGCGCCAAGGCCAAGGAGCCCTGGTTTTGCATCGACGTCTTCGAGTTCCCGAACCGCGCGTGCGAGCTGCCGCTGGTGTGGACGCCGCCCACGTACGCCAAGAAAATGTGCGAGCTCCAGGGCAAACGCCTCTGTGCGCAGCCCGAGTGGAACCTGGCCTGTCGCGGCGATCCGGACGGCGGCGCCGACCAGACGTACGCCTACGGCGACACGCTCGACCTCGAGATCTGCCATACCAGCCAGCCGCACCGGCAAAACTGCGTGGCCACCACGGCGCAGACGGCCTGGGCCACCTGCACGACCGACACCGAGCCCGCGGGTTCGTACCCGCAGTGCCGGTCGCGCTTCGGCGTGTTCGATCAGCACGGCAACGTGGCCGAGGTCATGATGCGGCGAGAAGGCGCGGAGATCCGGACGCAGCTCAAAGGCAGCGCGTGGTTCTACGAAGAGGTGGCCCGCGAGCCCACGCGACCGGTGCCTGCGGCGACACCGAACCGGGCGGGCGCGTACCCGGATCACTGCAACTTCGACCCACGCTGGCACGTCGAGAAGCTCGAGAGCGCCTGGCACGTGAACTACCACCTCGGATTTCGGTGCTGCAAAAGCATCCCGTGATCGCCGCTTCCACCTGCGCGTCTTCGCCGCTTCCACCTGCGCGTCTTCGCCGCTTCCACCTGCGCGTCTTCGCCGCTTCCACCTGCGCGTCTTCGCCGCGACGCGTCACGAAATCGTCGAGGAAATCAGGGGTTTCGCTTGCGCGGAACCCAGTCCGTTCTAAAGAGGCACCAGCTGACGCACGCGCCGTTCGGACGCGTGGCGACCGATGGGATCGGAAAGGAACGACGCAAATGAAGCTTGAATCCATGACTCTTACTCGTTTGGCTGCGGGCGCAGCCTCTTTGGTTCTCCTCGGCGTGGGCGCCTCCTTCGTTGCGGCCGGCTGCGGCAGCAGTGACGGAGATGCGGCCGATGGCGGCGGCGGCACCAGCACCACGGGGCAGCCGCCGGCTCGCCCCGAAGGCAACGCCACCACCGACACCTCGGTACGCACTTTCGCGGTCGACACGCTCAAGCTCGGCACCAACAACGAGTGGAAGAAGATCGGCTACAACATCGACGGCAAGGTCTCGACCGGCGCCTCGAAAGACGTCTGCGCGCCCGTCCCCGGTGGCCCCACCAGCCCGCACCAGGACGGCGACAACGGCATCGACAACTCGTTCGGCGCCAACGTGCTGCCGATTCTCCTGCCGCTGCAGCAGGACCTGCCGAGGCTCGCGTCGAACGCGCTCGCCAACGGCTCGTTCACCATCATGATCCAGACCAACGGTCTGCCCTCCGCAGCTCCGACCGACTCCACCGGCCTCTCCGGTCAGCTGTTCGCCGGCGGCCAGTTCAGCGACATCGGCGACGGCGGCCTCGGCGCTCCGCCCGCGTTCGACCTCACCACCGACTGGCCGGTGCTCCCCGCAATCCTCAAGGGCTCGGACGTGGCCAGCGGCTCCAAGATCCAGTTCGCCAACGCCTACGTCTCGGGCGGAACATTCGTCTCCGGCGACCGCCTCACCGTGTCGCTCAACCTGAACTTCTCGGGCGTCCAGCTCGACCTGTCGGTTCGCAACGCGATCATCACCATGAAGCCGAACGGCGCGAGCATGACCGACGGCATCATCTCGGGCTACCTCGACACCAAGGAGATCTCCGCGGCGATCACCAAGATCGGCGGGCGCCTCAGCACGCAGTTCTGCGGCGGCACGGCCATCACGAGCTTCGTCCAGAACCTCGAGTACTCCAGCGACATGCTCGCAGACGGCACCACCGACGGCAGCCGCCAGTGCGACGCGATCTCGATCGGCCTCGGCTTCACCGCCAAGGAAGTCAAAAACCCGA
>JAYUXI010000637.1:0-6600 GCA_043753085.1 Myxococcales bacterium
ACGAACGCGGCGAGCGACGAAGGCAGTGCTGGTCCACGGTAGACGAACGCGCCGCAGTCTGCGTCCCAGCGCGCGCCGCTCGCACTGGCCGCGGCGCGCATTTCGAACGGCACGTCGAGCACGTACCAGGTGCCGTTGTCTCCCTGCGCGGCGGGTGCCTTCCGCGGGACCGACGCGGTGCGCTTGGCGCGGATTTCCATGCCGCGGTGATGCCACTGTTTTGCCGTTTTGTCGCGACCAAGTCGGCCTGCGCGAACGTTCGTGATACTGCGACGTCGACATGATGCGACTGCGCCGGCACACCTTTTTCGTGCTCCGAACCTGGCTGCTCTACCGGGCCGCGCTGGTGGTCGTGATGTACTTTGCGCGAGGCGAGTTTCCGCAGAACTTCCGCATTCTGGGCAAGGGGTTCTTGCACTCGTTCACGTCGTGGGACGGCGAGCACTACCACCAGATCGTCAAGAACGGATACGAGCACCCGCCGCTCACCAACGTCGCGTTCTTTCCGTCGTATCCCGTGGCGGTGCGCTGGCTGACGGCAATCATCCCGGATGATTTTTTAGCCGGCGTCGTGCTGTCCAACGTGCTGTTCGTGATCGCACTGTTCTTCCTGTTCGCGTGGGTGAATCACGCGCTGGGGGAGCAGGCCGCGCAGCGCGCCATTCGCTACGCCATGGTCATGCCGGGCACGCACTTTTTCTCCTGTTACTACACCGAGAGCATGTTCTTGCTGGCCGTCTGCGGCGCGTTTTACGCCTACCAGACGCGCAAGCCGTGGCTCTACGTGCCGTTCGGTTTTCTTGCAGGATGCACGCGTTCGCCAGGCATGCTCCTGCTCGGTGCCACCTTGCTTGGCGAGCTCGTGCGCTTCGTGCGCATGCCCCAAGAGCGGAAGCAGATCCTGCTCTGGTCTCCCGCGTGGCTCGCGCCGGCGGCGGGCCTGGGCTCGTACATGTTCTATCTGCACAAGACCTTCCACGAGCCCCTCGCGTTCTCGAAGGCCATGGCGTCGTGGGGCCGGCGTTTCGACACGCCGTTCGGATCCATCCAGCAAGAGTTCTTGCACCCGCTCGAGGCGTACCGTCGCTTCGAAGCCTACGGCGCCATGATCTTGCTGGTGCTGGCCGTCTACGCGTTGTGGAAACTGCCCATCGCTTACGGCAGCTTCTTCGCGCTCTCGACGCTCATGGCCACGTCCACGCACATGACCGCGTCGGTGATCCGTTACAACGTGGGGACGGGCGTGGTGTTCTTCCTGTTCGCCACCTTCGGCAAGCGTGCAGAGCGCACCCTCTTGCCGATCCTGGCCATGTTCGCCGCCTTCAGCGCGGCGTGCTACGCGGCGGGCTACTGGTCGGGCTGAGATGCGTGCGCCAAGATCGCTGCGCCGAGCTCCGCGGGGCGGGTCCAGTGCACCATGTGCCCGGCGCCCTCGAGCTCGACCCGCGACAGATGCCGAAAAGACTCGAGCCGGGTTTCCTCGCCACGAACGCGGTAGCCGTTTGCGCCGCCGCTGACGAAGAGCACGGGCGCCGTCACCTGGGCCGCGAAGCGCTCGAACACCGACACGCGAAACGGGAAGGGGCCGCGCGTACGGTGCAGTGGATCGTATTTCCACACGAAGCGATCGGGCAGGACCTCGCTGGCGAGGTGCACGAAGCGCGAGGCCAGGGTGGCAGCATCGACCGTGGGATGCGCGAGCTCCAGCCGCCGCATCGAGTCGGCGCGGGAGAGCGGCGCGGCGGGTGAACGCGTGCGTACTGCACGGACCGCCTCGACGAACCCGCGCATGCGCTCCGGCGTGGTCTCGAGGTCGGTCTCCGACGGGCCGAGGCCCTCGATGTTGACCAGATGGGAAACGCGCTCCGGAAAGGTGCCTGCAAACAGCGTGGCGACCATTCCGCCCATCGAATGCCCCACGAGTACGAACGGTTCGTCCAACTCGGTCACCAGTCGGTCGACGTCGAGCAAGTAATCCGGGAAGTGGTAGTAGTCGTGTGGATCGGCGCGGTGCCCATCGCCGTGGCCGCGCAGATCCAGGGCGTGCACGGGATGCCCCGCGGCGGCCAGGTGCGGCGCCACGAGATCCCACGATCCCGCCGCGTCCAGGAAGCCGTGCAGCAACACGACGGGCGCCCGGGTCACGTGCGCTGGTGTCCAACGCAGTGCGGCGCCGTGGCGCACGAACCCAGATGCAGCCGACATGGTCGGAACGCTATCGAGTTCTCGCTTCGCCTTCTACTGGACGCAGTGCAGCTTTCCTTCTATCGCCCAAGCTCCCCCCGAGGCTCATGCGCATGTCCACCACCAGCACCCGTTTCTCTTTCACGCGCAATCTGGTGCTCGTCTCCGCCGTGGGGGCGCTCGCGTTCGCCGCACTACCAGCGGGCTGCAGCGGCGCCACCGCGCGCGACGAGTTCGACAACGAGGAGGCTGGCGCGTCCGGTGGGCCGGGCGGTCCCCCACTGCGCCCCGACTCGGGACCGGGCATCGAGGTCGACGGGAATGCAGGATGCCTCAGCCTGCAATGCCAGGTGGTGGCCTGCGATTCTGGGCCCTCCACCACCGTCACCGGTACGGTCTACGATCCGGCTGGCAACATCCCGCTCTACAACGCCATCGTCTACGTGCCGGTCTATCCGGAGCTGCCGGATACCACGCCCGGCGCCACCTGCGATCGCTGCGGCACGCTGACGGTGAAGACCGTCACCAGCGCCCTCAGCGATACCAAGGGCGAGTTCAAGCTCGAAAACGTGCCCGTCGGCGACGACATCCCGATCGTCGTGCAGGTCGGCAAGTGGCGCAAGGTCGTGAAGATGAAGGTGGAGGCGTGCGTGGTGAACAAGCTCGACGCCAAGCTCACCCTGCCGAAGAACCAGCAAGAAGGCTCGATGCCACGCATCGCGGTCAGCACGGGCGGCGAAGACGCGCTCGCCTGCTTGCTGAACCGCATCGGCATCGACGACGAAGAGTTCACGGCGCCGGGCGGCACCGGAGCCGTGCACGTGTACGAAGGCGGCGGGTTGGGCATCAGCACCAAAGTGCAGGGCGATGACGCGCCCAAGGCGAAAGACGCGCTCTGGGACTCCATCGACCACCTGCTGCAGTACGACGTGGTCTTGATGAGCTGCGAAGGAGCCGAGGAGAACGGGCAGAAACCTGCAGACGCCAAGGAGCGCATGCGCGACTACCTGAACGCCGGTGGTCGCATGTTCGCCACGCACTACCACTACACGTGGTTCAAGAACGGCCCGGACGACGTGCGGACCGTGGCGGAGTGGGGCGGCACGGGGCCCGCCTCCGACACTACCGCGGGGTTCACCATCGACCGAAGTTTTCCGAAGGGCGAAGCGTTTGGAGATTGGCTCCAGAACAACGGCGCAAGTGCCAACGGCCAGAGCATCGACCTCACCGAGTTCGCCGCCAGCATCGAAGCTGCCAACGGCAACTCGCAACAGTGGATCTACGGGGACGAGAGCAACCCAGTGAAGTACTTGTCCTTCAACACGCCGGTTGGCCTACCCGTCGAACAGCAGTGCGGGCGTGGCGTGCTCAGCGACATCCACGTCGGCGAGGGCAGGGACTCGAACGTTCCAAGCGCCTGCAGCAGCGCGCCCCTCACCGACCAGGAGAAAGCCCTGCTGTTCTTGCTGATGGACCTCTCGTCGTGCGTCCAGGACGACAACACCGTTCCCGAGCCGCCAAACTGAGAGGCGCGGGCGCAGGCTCGTGATGTGATAGGAGTGTCCGACTCTCGAAAGCCATGGCCCACACCATCACGCTCATTCCCGGGGACGGCATCGGCCCCGAAGTTTCTCGCGCCGTCCAGCGCATCCTCGAAGCCACCGGCGTCAAGATCGACTGGGAGGTCCACAACGCCGGCGCGGAAGTCGCCGAGAAGCGCGGCACCACGCTTCCCGTCGAGGTGCTCGATGCCGTACGCCGCAACAAGGTCGCTCTGAAGGGTCCGATCGGCACGCCGATCGGCAAGGGCTTCAAGTCCGTGAACGTGGCGCTGCGCCAGGCGCTCGAGCTGTACGCCAACGTCCGTCCCATTCGCAGCCTGCCTGGACTCGAACCGCGCTTCGAAGGCACCGACATCGTCATCGTGCGCGAGAACACCGAAGATCTCTACGCCGGTCTCGAGCTCATGATCATGCCGGGCGTGGCCCAGAGCATCAAGCTCATCACCGAAAAAGCCTGCGACCGGATCTGCGAGTACGCCTTCGCCTACGCCGAGAAGATGGGGCGCAAACGCGTCACCGTGGTCCACAAGGCCAACATCATGAAGCTGTCGGACGGCCTCTTGTTGGAGTGCTTCCGCCGCATCGCCATCGCCCACCCGAAGATCGAGCCGAGCGAGATGATCGTCGATGCGTGCGCCATGCAAATGGTGCGCGACGCCAACCGCCTCGATGTCATCGTCACGGAGAACCTCTACGGCGACATTCTCAGCGATCTAGGCGCAGGCTTGGTCGGCGGTCTCGGCATCGTGCCCGGCGCCAACATCGGCACCGAGGCTGCCGTCTTCGAAGCCGTGCACGGCACCGCACCCGACATCGCCGGCAAGGGCTTCGCCAACCCGACCGCGCTGCTGCAGAGCGCCATCATGATGCTCGCCCACATTGGCGAGACGTTGGCCGCGTCCAAGATCGAAGCGGCCATCATCGCGCACTACCAGGGTACCGGACCGCGCACGCGCGACCTCGGGGGTACTGCCACCACGGACGAGTTCACCGATGCCCTCGCCAACGCCGTTGCGAAGGCATGAAACGCGGCCTGGGCGCGGCGGGCATCGCGCTGCTCTGCACCTTCGTGCTGATCTACGGGCCGCTGCTGGTCCCGTCCTTGCGGTCGGCCAGCCAGCTTCTCGCGGTGCGTGCAGTCTCCATCTTGATCTTGCTGCTGCTGGTGCGCGCTGTGCTCGCTCCGCTGCTGCGTCGTACACCTGCCGATCTCGGCTTGGCGGTCGATGCGCGTACGCTCGTTCGGTTTGCCGTGGGCTGCGTTGCCGGTGCGGGCACCCTGCTGCTTGCGTTCTGCGTGGCATGGGGTGCGGGCGGCTTCACCGTGGCGCCGGGCAGCGACTCGCGGGGCCCGGGCAGCATCGCGTTCGACCTGACGCTGTTTCTGGTCGGCGCGTTGTTCGAGGAGCTGTGCTTTCGCGTGTGCCTCGTCGGCGTGCTGCGCACCTTCGTGCGCCCGGCGCTGGCCATCGGCGTGTCTGCGGCGGTGTTCGGGCTGCTGCACGCCAGCAACCCCGGGGCCACCACCTTGGCCGTTTCCAACACCATGCTTGCCGGCATCGTGCTCGGCGCGATGTTCCTGGATCGCGGCGGCGTGCCGCAGATCCCGTCGCTTGGACTCTGCACGGGATTTCACTTCGCGTGGAACGCCACGCAGAGCGAGTTTCTCGGCATCCCGGTCAGCGGCTTCATCGCGCACGCCCGCGCGCTCATGGTCGAGCCGCTCGATACGGCGTGGTCGGGGGGGAGCTACGGGCTGGAGGCCGGCTGGGGCGCGACCCTGGCCCTTGCCGTGGCGTGCGTGCTGGCTGCGCGCCGCGCCAGCCTCAGTACGCCTTCGTGGGCGGCGTCTCCGACGTGAGCTCGACGCTGGAGAACACGTCCTTGGCGAAGCGATCGCGGGCTTTGCGGGCGCGTTCGTCTTCGCCTCGGGCGGCGGTGGCCATGCCGATCACCAGGCACTTGTCTGGCCAGGCGGGATAGATCGCATACGTGGCGTGGTAGCTCTCCTGCGCCATCAGGGAAGACGTGCTGGCGTGCAGGGTGACCGCCGACAGCACCTCGGGCGGCTCGCTGGGTTTGATCGTGTTCCTCCAGACGAAGCCAACCGGCTTGCCAATCTCGAAGCGTACGTCGAACACCTCTAGCCATGGCTTGGCCCAGGCTTCGAAGGCCTCGTGGCAGCGTTCGGGCGTGTGGTTTTTCACGTCCATGACGAAGGCGCCGACGACGCCATGATGCTCGGTGCCATAGCGCCAGCCCACCAGGCTCTTCACCCCGAGAAACCGCACCCGGCGCCACGAGCCTCGATCCGGCAACGGCACGCTGATGGTTTTCTCGCGATCCGACCGAGAACCCATCGCGGCCACGGTGAGCTGCTCGAGTGCCGCGGCGTGCGCCTCGCTCGGTCCGGGTTGCGTCGTCGCGTCGGCCTTCTGCCCTTTGTCCTTGCTGGGCGACTGCGGCGCCACCGCGTGCGCGATGGGCTTCGGAGCGCTGGTGCACGCCGTCAGCACGAGGCACGAGACCATCAGCGCGGCACGGGGCAGCCCCGAGCCAAGCGACCCGCGACCGCACGAAAGAAAAGCAACGCAGCGCATCGAAGCCTCTATGTATACCGCCTTTCGGAGCTTCGCCCAGCATCCCGATCTTCGTGCTAGGACCCCAGGCATGAGCACCGCTTCTGTCCCGACGAATAACGCTCACCTCTTGGCCTGGGTCGAGGAAACGGCCAAGCTCACCAAGCCCGACCGGATCGTCTGGTGCGACGGGTCGGAGGCCGAGAAGAAGCGCTTCACCGAACAGGCCGTGGCCGAGAAGATCCTCGAGCCGCTCAATCAAGAAAAGCTCCCCG
>JAYUXI010000638.1:0-2681 GCA_043753085.1 Myxococcales bacterium
GTCTGGCTCCGGCGGCTCCAGCTCCGGTCGCTCCAGCTCGTCGAGCGGCTCCAGCTCCGGCGGCTCCAGCTCCGGCGGCTCCAGCTCGTCGAGCGGCTCCAGCTCGTCGAGCGGCTCGGTCGCCACGTATTCGGTCGGCGGCACGGTAGCTGGGATGACCGGAACCGGATTCGTTCTGCAGAACAACGGCGGCAACGATCTGCCGGTCGCCCAGAACGACGCCTACGAGTTTACCCAGCGGCTGCCCGATGGCGCCGCGTACGCCGTGTCGGTGCTCACCCAGCCGACCGGACATCGGTGCACTGTGCAATTTCCTACCGGCACCATTGCGGGCGCGAACGTCGACGACGTGGCCGTCGCCTGCGTGCCCAGCTACTCGGTGGGCGGCACCGTCACTGGCTTGAAGGGCACGCTGGGACTGAGCAACGAAGGCGGCCCCGCCCGCAACGTCGGCGCCGATGGCGACTTCACGCTGCCGCTCGGCCTCGTCGCCGGCGAGGCGTACGACCTCACCGTCGCGGTCCAGCCGCTCGGCCAGCTCTGCACGATCACCGAAGGCACCGAGACCGGCACCATCGGCGCAGCCAACGTGGCCACCGTCGAGGTGCTGTGCCGCGATCTGCGGATCGCCCTCAACGAAGTGCAGGCTCGCCCTGGCGCGAGCTTCTGGGGCGATTCCAACGCCGATGGCGTGCAAAACGCCGACCAGGACGAGTTCGTCGAGATCATGAACGACGAGGCGTTCGAGGTGTCTCTGGCCGGCCTGACTCTCCGGACCGGTTCCGCAGCAGCGCCCGCGGTCAAGTTCACGTTCCCGGCTGGCACCACGCTGGCGGCCGGCGCGCGCGCCGTCGTGTTTGGCGGCGGAGTGCCCACCGGCTCGTTCGGGGGCGCGCAGACGTTCTCGGCCGTTCTCGGCCTCGTCAACGGACCGGGGGCCGCCTTCGTGGTGCAGCTGCAAGCAGGCGCGGCGCTCACGCTCGGCCAGCTCGGGTGGACCGGCGCCACGCTGTTCGCGTGCGACGGCGACGACTGCGCCTCACAGACCCGCAATCCGGAAACGAACGGCAGCCCGATGGCGGAGCACAGCACCGTAGCGGGCGCGGGCGTGCTCGCCTCGCCCGGCGTCGCCGCCTTGGACGCAGTGCCCAAGTGGCTTCCCGCATTCGGCTCGCCGGCGCCCGCGCCCGCGCCGATCGGTGTAAACTCCAGGTTTCGCGCGCAGTTCAACATGACCATGAACGCGAGCGAGCTCGGCACCGCGCTCACTTTGTTCGAGTCCTCGTGCGCGGTGAAGACGAATGCCGTGAGTGCCAGTGCCGCGAGCGACGTCGGCGGCACGGCGGCTCGCATCGTACCGGCGACGGCGCTGCGGTACGGCCAGCCGTACTGCCTCGCCGTGACCGGGCCCCTGCATGGCAGCGCCGGGGCGACGCTGGACATGACCATCAGCTCCGTCGACTTCGTCACGCGCGGACCGACCAGCGTTCCCGCCGGCGGGGTGGTCATCAGCCAGATTGGCGGCACGTTCACCGCGAACAACGAGTTCGTGGAGCTGTACAATGCATCGAACGCGGACGTCGACGTCTCCGGATGGTTCGTGCAACGCCGCAGCCGGGGCGGCTCGATCAGCTGCCTGGCAACGCTCCCCGCAGGCACCGTTCTCCCAGCGCACCGCTACTACCTGCTGGGCGCGTCCGGCTACGTGGACGCGACCGTCGCAAAGGACTTTCCCACGATGGCTGGCGCCCTGACCGGCACCGACGAAAGCGTGCTCCTGCTGGCCGGAGCCCCGCAGTGCACGACGGCCTCCCCCGCCCTCGCGACGCGTCGGGACGCGGTCTCCTACGGCGATCTTTCGGATACCTATGCGGGGCTTTTCCTGCCGGCACTCGTGGCCTCGGGCCAGATCGCGGCGGTTCGTCGCAAGGCGTGTTACGACTCGACCGGCGACGCCAGCCCGACCGGCATCGTGGCCCCCGGCGGCCATGCCGACAAGGGCAGCAGCGAGCAGACCGGCGCCAGTGACGCCGACTTCGTGGCCGTCGCAGCAGCGCCTCGAAACGCAGCTACCCCGGCCCCGACGGGCGTGTGCGCCCAGTAGCCCAGCACCCCACTAGCCCACTAGCCCACTAGCCCAGTAGCCCAGGACGAAGTGGCCGCTGCTTCGCGCGCGTGCTAGCGCCATGGGGGCATGGCACGCGCTCTTTCTGCCTCCGTCGTCGCCCGTCTCGCGTTGCTTGCCGGCGTGGCGGGTGTGGCGCTCCTGGCCGCCTGCGGCGCCGACGAAATGAACGATTCCAGCAACGCCGACGCATCCACTTCCAGCGGCGCGCAGAGCTCGGGCGCTTGGGGCGTCACGACGAGTTCGGGTGGTAGCTCGGGCGAAGGCGGAGTGCCGTACGTGGTGCCGGCATGCCTTGGCGCCGAGGGCGCCGCAGAGGGTGCCAGCGAGCTCGTCGACGATCCGAACGCGCCCGTCGGGGGCAACCCGCCCGAGGGTGCCCTGCGTGCCCGCGTCGACGCGACCGGTGCAGAATGCACACGCACCTTCGTGCTTTCGACCACGGCCGCCCTGCGCGACGCCAACCCCAGCAACCCGCGCACCGTGAAAGAACGAGCCGACCGACCGTCGGTCCAGACCAAGAGCCCGCTGTTCGACGCGTTGTACCAGCTGGCGC
>JAYUXI010000639.1:0-2681 GCA_043753085.1 Myxococcales bacterium
TGATCGGCGCGCGGGCCAGTGCCGACGAAGTCACGATCGTGGTCGCGCCGGTCGTTCACCTCGACATGGATCAGCTCACCAGGAAGGCATTCGAGCTGAAAGATCAGGTCGACGTGGAGCCGGTGAACGCTCGCATCGACCTCGATGCGCACCAAGTCGTTGCCGAGCAGATGGGCCACACGCTGGACATCCACGGGCTCGCGGCCGCGGCCTCCGCCGCCGCCGCTGCCGCTTTTTTTACCCCGACCTCGCCGCCGCTTGCGCTCCCCACGGTAGAGATCGCTCCGAAGATCACCCGCGCCAGTGCCGAGGCCATCGAGATCGGCATCGTGGTCTCCCAGTTCGAGACCCACTTCAGCCGCGGCGGCGAGCAAGCCCGCCGTGGCGAGAACATCGACCGCGCCGCCAGCAAGCTCGACGGCCTGGTGCTGCCGCCGAACCAGGTGGTCAGCTTCAACGCGGTCGTCGGCGATCGCAGCGAGGCCAACGGCTTCAAGAAGAGCTGGGAGATCTTCAAAGGCGAGATGGTCGAAGGCATCGGCGGCGGCACCTGCCAGGTCGCCTCCACCATCCACGCTGCGTCGTTCTTCGGCGGGCTCGACATCCTCGAGCGGCTGCCGCACTCACGGCCCAGCGCGTACATCACCATGGGCCTCGACTCCACCGTGGTGTACCCCAGCGTCGACCTCAAGCTGCGCAACCCGTACCCGTTCCCGGTCGTCGTTCATACCAAGACCACCGCCAACGCGCTCAAAGTCGAGTTGCTCGGCAAGGAAAAGCCAGTCACGGTGAAGTTCAGTCGCGAGCTGCTGAAGCGCGTGCCGTTTGCACGCAAGCTGGTCGAAGACGCCGGCTTGGCCAGCAATCGCGTGGTGCACAAGCAGCACGGAATCGACGGCTACCGCATCAAGAGGTTTCGCGAGCTGGTCTTCGCCGACGGCACGACCAAGAAGGAAGAAGCCACCGACTTCTATCCGCCCACGTTCGACATCTACGAGGTTCCGGTTGGCTTCGACGAGAGCCGCCTGCCCATCGTATTGCAGGAGGGCGACGCGCCGCCGCCGGCAGTGGCCACCGCATATTCGCTCGGCGGCTCCACGGCACGCTCCGCGGAAGGCGCCAGCACGGCGGGCACCGACGAGCTCGTCGTGGTCGACGGCAAGGGCGCGCACGCCCCGAACCGCGCTCAGCTCCGTCCCGAAGCGCGGTTGCGCATGGGTCGCTGAGTGAGTAGCCACAGCGGATGATCGAGCCGAAGCTCCCGCAAGACGCCGCCGCCGTCGCCGACCACTACGACGAGCTGGATCCGATCTACCGGCAGATCTGGGGCGAGCACGTGCACCACGGGCTGTGGCGCAGCGGCAAGGAATCACCGCTGCAAGCCGTCGACGCGCTGGCCGATCTGGTGGGCAAATGCCTCGAGCTCGAGTCTGGCCATCGGGTCGTCGACATCGGCTGCGGGTACGGCGCCACGGCGCGCCGGCTCGCCGCCTTTTACGACGCGAAGGTCATCGGGCTCACGCTTTCGTCGGCGCAGGCCGCGTACGCCACGGGCAAGCCGAGTGCCGGCGTCACCATCGTGGTCCGCGACTGGCTCGACAACCTGCTGCCGGATTCTAGTTTCGATGGCGCGTACTCGATCGAGAGCTCGGAGCACATGGTCGACAAGCCGCGCTTCTTCGCGGAGGCGTACCGTGTGCTTCGCCCCGGCGGCAAACTGGTGGTGTGCGCGTGGTTGGCCGAAACCGGAGCTTCGGGCTGGAAGGTCGACCACCTGCTCGAGCCGATCTGCCGCGAGGGCCGCCTGCCCAGCATGGGCACGCGTGAGGAGTACGACGCCATGGCGCGAGACGCCGGATTCACCGCGGGCGCGTACGAAGACGTCAGCGCGCTGGTGTCACGCACGTGGACCCTCTGCGCCCGCCGTCTGGCCTTCAAGATCGTGACCGACCTCAAGTACGTGCGCATGCTGGCCAGCGCGCGCACCCACAACCGGGTGTTCGCGCTGAGCCTGCCGCGCCTCATGCTCGCGTACCGCACGGGGGCCATGCGGTACGGCGTGTTCGTGTTCGAAAAGCCCTGATCAAACCAGCGGCGGGTCGAGCTCGCGCTCGAAGTGTCGATGCCGGGCGACCGCGGCCAAGAACGTGCTCGTGGCCGCGGCGGCGCCTTTGGCGTCGACCACGAGCACGCCGGTATCGCTCTCGCCCGACGAGATGGTCGGTTCGATCTCGGCCGCCTCCAGCAACGCCGACGAAGCGCCGAGCGCGAGGATCGTCTTGCAGTGACGGTACTGGTCGCGCAAGAACTCCATGGTGTTGCCCACCTGCAGGAGCGCCTCGACCGCCTCTTCGCCATCGGGCGCGACCACCGCATCGAAGGTCACCGACGGGCTGTTCTCGAAGGTACCCTCGACTTCGAGCGGCTTGCCCGACTTGCCTTTTACCCTGCCCAACCGCACCCCCACGTACTTCGTGACGGCGCCTTCCGCTACCAGGCGATCCCGCAGTGCCCGCAGCGGCGCGTCGTCTACGCCATCGGCCACGAGCAGGGCAATCCGGCGACCCTTCACGCCGACGCTGCCGGGACGTGCCATCAGCGAGAGTGCGGGGGAGCGGGTAATCTCTGGCTTTTCGGGATTTTCGAGCGCCTTGGGCTGGGCCGCCGGCAGATCCATGCCG
>JAYUXI010000640.1:0-15517 GCA_043753085.1 Myxococcales bacterium
AGGCGAAGGGAGCCACCGCGTCTCAGGTCGCGCTGGCCTGGCTGTTGCGACGCTCGCCCGTCATCCTGCCGATCCCCGGCACGTCGAGCGTCGCGCACCTCGAAGAGAACTGCGCGGCGGCCACCGTGGAGCTCACCGACGCCGAGTTCTCCGCGCTCGCGGCGGCTGGAGAAGAATGAAGTCTGCGTGACCTTCGTTGGCGTTGTCTCGGCTGCGGATGCGCTGATCCGCGCCACCTCACCGGCCTCTCGCCGCGTGGAACGCCAAAAATCTTGCCAGAAGCGGATCCAGCTCGCCGGTCGGCGCGGGCCCGGGCTCGCCCGCCACGTACAGGCGCCGGAACTCGCGCTGGATCGCGCGCCGGGTGCCGACCGGGATCTGGCGGCGCTTCAGGCCCACCTGGTTGACCGCGCGCACGCGGGCGCGATCGCCCTGCACGATGACGAACGGCGGCACGTCGCGTTCGACCATGGATCCTGCGGCCACGAAGGCGCCCTCGCCGATGCGAACGCGCTGCGCTACGCCAGCCATGCCGCCGAAGTTGACGTGATCTTCGACCACGACGTGCCCGGCCAGCTGCACCAGGTTGGCAAGCACCACGTCGCTTTCGAGCGATACGTCGTGCGCGACGTGCGCCCCGGCCATCACCAGGCAGCGTGAGCCGATCCGGGTGTCACCGCTGCTGCCGCGGTGCACGGTGACGTGCTCCCGAAACACGTTGTCGTCGCCGACGACGAGGTCGCCGAAGGCAACGGGTGCGGGATCGGTGCGGCGCTGCGGCGTACCGCCCAGGACCGCGAACGAATGCACGTGGTTGCGAGCGCCGAACCGCGCCGGCCCCTCCAGCACGACATGACTTTCGACCACACAGCCTGGCCCGAGCACCACGCCGGCTCCGATCACCGAGTAGGCGCCGACGTGCACGCCAGCAGCGAGCTCGGCTCGTGGGTCGACGAGGGCGGTAGGATGCACGCTCATGGGCGAGCCCGGTACAGCCGAGCATGCCCACGCAGCCATCGGCTCCGCTCGACCGCGGGGTAGCCCGCGAAGGTGGCGCCAGCCGGCACGTTGCCAATCACGCCGGCCTTGGCGGCAATGCGCGCGCCGTGTCCCACGTGCACATGGTCGGCGATGCCGGCCTGGCCGCCCACCCGCACGTCGTCGCCGACCGTGACGGATCCCGCGAAGCCGACCTGCGCCGCGACCAGGACGCGCTCGCCCAGCACGACGTTGTGTCCCACGTGCACGTGCGAGTCGAGCTTGGACTGAGCGCCGATGCGCGTGGGCAGCAGCACTCCCGCGTCGATTGTGCAGTATGCACCAATCCAAACGCCCTCGCCGAGGACCACGCCACCCAGATGCGGCACGGGAAACAAGCTGCCCTGCGGCGATGCCACGTAGCCGAAACCAGGCCGGCCGACGACGCTGCCCGCGCCGATGCGAACGCCGCGACCGATGCGGACGCCCGGCAGGATCACCGCCCCCGGCTCGAGCACCACGTCGTCGGCAACCTCGGCCGGCGCGATCGCCGCGACCGTGCCCAGCATGGTGGCGAAGGCCCACGCCGCGTGCGGGTGGCTCCACAGGCGGTCTTCGCCCGGAAGTGCGAAGCGCGTAGCCATCTCCGGCGTGACGAGCAGGTACGCGCCTCGTTCGTGCGCCGCGCGAGCCGAAGCGACGTGCAAGGCCGACGCGCACAGCGACAGCTCACGCGGTCCCGCAACCTCGACGGCGGCCAAGGCGATGACGGCGCCGCGCGCGAACGCCGCGCTCTGCTCGCCTCCGTAGCGCCCCTGCAGCGTGCGGAGCGACGGCGCAGCGAATGCGACGACGCCGGCGCGGTTCACTTCTTTGGGGCGGCGGGCGCGGGCTTGGCTGGGGCGGCTCCGCCGGCGCCACCGTTGTAGGCCTGGATGCAGCGGTCGGTGATGTCGAGGTCGGCACGCACGTACGCGGCGGTCTGCTTCTCGAGGACGAGGTCGTAGCCGTCGGTCGAAGCGATGCGCTTCACCACGCCCAGCATCTTCTCGACGATGGGATCGGTGATTTCCTTCTGCTTCTTCTCGATCTCCTTGTTGTACTCGACGAATACCTGCTGGAGCTCCAGCATCTGGCGTTGCCAGTCTTCCATGCGCTTGCCGAGGGCCTCCTTCGACAGCACCTTCGACTGCTTCTCGATGTCCTCGCGCTGCTTTTGCAGATCGCTCTGCTTCTTGTTCAGCTCGACCTGGCGGCTGTCGAACACCTTCTTCAGGGTGGCCGTGGCGCGCAGGCCGTCTTCGGTCGAGCTGACGGCGCGGTTCACGTCGACCACCGCAAACTTGGGTTGAGTTTGAGCCGAGGCTGCGGGCGCGAAAGCCAGCAGGGCTGCGAACATCGGGGCCGACAGGGCAACGCGAAGCGATCGAATCATGCCCGCGGCGCTACCCCAATCCCCAAGGAGGGTCAAGGATGGCGGCCCTTCGGGTCCCGACGTCAGGGCATCCATGAACGTTGGTTCACAGCCGTGCGAGCCGGCGTTCACTCCATGGCCAGAAGCGCTATGATCCTTCGGAGCTTTGGCCTGCGCCGGCGCCGGGCGCCCTGGCACGAAAGCGGCTAAGCGTAACACCGAGGTATCCGCCATGCGTGTCCAATCTTCCTTCGCGTTTCTCCTTCTCCCCCTCGCGGGTGCACTCTCGCTGACCGGCTGCCCCGGCCCCGACGACCACCCCCCGTGGGCGTCGGACTCTTGCTACTGCGACGACACCGGGTACTGCGCCGACTACAGCGGCAACGTGTGCACGGTCGGCGCGTCCAGCGGCAGCTCCGGAACGTCCGGCGCGTCGGGCGGGGCAAGCTCCTCCGGGTTCGGCGGCTCGTCCGGCACCAGCTCCGGCGCCAGCGGCACCACCAGCTCCGGCGGCTCGAGCGGCACCACCAGCTCCGGCGGCTCGAGCGGCACCAGCTCCGGCGGCTCGAGCGGCGCCAGTTCCGGTCAGTCCAGCTCCGGCGACATCGACGGGGGCACCAGCTCCGGCGGCGGCAGCGGCGGCATCGACGCGGGTCCGGCACCCAACTGCGCGAGCGACGCCGAATGCGGCAGCAACCAAACGTGCAGCGGCGGTTTCTGCCGGTTCGAGTGCACCACCTCCGCCGAGTGCAAGCTGTACGACAGTCGCCTCGACGTCTGCGACCAGGGGGTCTGCAAGAGCGAGTGAAGCGTACGTCCCGATGAGTCAGCGCGGCGGGTCCACCTGGACCACCGCGTAGCGCACCGCAAAAGCGCGCTTCAGCTCGCGGTTGGCCGACTCGGCCAACGCGGGCTGTTCGGTTTCCGGAACCAGGTGCGCGGCGATGGCATCGTGTCCGCCGCCGAGCGTCCACACCCGAACGTCGCGGACCTCGGCCACACCCGGCAGCTGCGTGAGCAGCGCCCGCACGGCGTCGGTGTCGATTCCCTGGGGCGCGCCCTCGAGCAGGACGCGGGCGGCATCGCGGAGGAGGCGAATGGCGCCGACCAGCAGAATGAGCGCCACGAAGACGCCCGCGATCGGGTCGATGATGGTGGGGCCGTCGTAGCGGATGACGATGGCGGCGATGACCGCGGCGATGGCGCCGAGCGCGTCTCCCACGAGGTGCAGGAGCGCGCCTCGCAGGTTGAGCGCGTGTCCTTCGTCGTGCGCGCCCTCGCAGTCCTGTGCGTGGGAGTGTGCGTGGCTGTGCGCGTGGCTGTGGTGGACGTGACCGGCAGGGCCGATGGCGCCGTGCAGCAGCCACGCCGAGAAGCCGTTCACCACCAGCGCCACCAGCGCCACCACCAGCATCAGGTTGCCGTCGGGCTTTTCCGTACCGGACAATCCCTCGATGCCGTCGCGCAGGATCTCGACGACGACGCCGAGCACCAAGAAGCCGTTGAGCACGGCGGCCAGCGCCTCGGTGCGCCGGAAGCCGAACGTGTAGCGGCGCGTGGGCGCGCGCTCGGCCAGCCGCATGGCGCCCAAGCTGAGCGCCAGCGCGAACACGTCGAGCAGGAGGTGGAGCGCGTCGGCACGAAGCACGGAGCTACGCGACAGCGCCGCGCCGACTAGCTCGGCGCCGCAGAACAGCGTGACGATCAGCAGCACCATGCGCAACCGGCGCGTCTGTTTCTTCTCGCGCGCGCTGGGCGGCGGCGCGGGAGCGCGGGCCACGCTGGTCATACGAGGACGTACGGCTCGGCCGCAGCTGCTTCTTCGGCGCGCGCGCGCTCGGTTTCGGCGTCGCGCGCGATGGCAGTAAGATACAAGTGCCTGAGGACGAGCGGATGCGCCTCGCACAGTTCGAGGAAGCGCGCTTCGGCCAGGTACAGGCACAGTGTCGGCGAATCGGCGGTGACGTCCGCGTTGGCGCGGCGGCGGAGCACCAGAGCGACCTCGCCCAGGACCTCGCCCGGCGCCAGCCGCTTGAGCAGGAGGGTCTCGTTGCCTTCCTTTCGGGTGACCGACACGAAGCCAGACGCGAGCAAGAACAGGCCCTTCGGCGGATCCTGGAAGCGCACCAGATACTCGCCTTGCTCGTAGCTGCGGAACTCGAACAGGGCGAGCAACCGCGTCCGCTCGGCCGGGATCATGTTGCGAAGCAATGGCGCCGAGCGCGAGACGCTCTCGATCACGCGGCGGCGCGTGGTCTGCGCCAGCACGGTGGCAATCTCGGGTGCGTCGGCGGCGGCGGCTTCGAGCGAAGCGCGCGACGCGACCAGGACGACCACCGGCGTCGCGGCGATGACACTGGCAACCCGCGGCGAGCGCGCCAGCAGCGCGATTTCGCCGAAGATCTGCCCCGGACCAAGCTCGCCGACCTTGCCGTGCCGCGCGGTCTCGACCACGCAGCTGCCGTAGGCGATGAAGTAGGCGTCGAGGCCTTCTTCGCCTTCGGAGCAAAGCCGGGTGCCCGCATCGACGATGCGCACCTCGAACGCGCCCATGAGCCGGACCAGCGAGTCGGCCTGGAGCTCGGAAAAAACCGGTACCGGCGCGATGGGCCTGGTGCTGGCCGGCAGGGGCTTCGCGTCTGCGAGGGTGGTCGCACGCTTTTCGAGGTCGGCCAGGGTGACCGCCGGTATCCCCAGCAGCGAGGGCCGGGCGAGTGGCGGCGGCACGTGGTTGGCGGTGGCGCTGATGCGCGGAGAGCCTTTCGCGAAGGTGCGGGCGAGCTCGTCTCGCAAAGCGCCCTGCGCGGGCGAGAGGCTGGACAGCGCGAGCGCAGCCGGCTCGAAGTCGCCGCTGGCAAGCGCCATGCGGCCCAGCCGCTCGGCCAGGCGGTCCCGCAGCGCTTCGTCGTGGACCGCGCAGAGCGTCACGAAGGTCTGCAGCGCTTCGTCTTCCAGAGCGAAAGCCAGCGTGAGCGCGCGTTGCGCGTCGCCTTGCACGAGGGCTTCGAGCGCGCGCGCGTTTCGACTCGCTTTGGTGGGGGCCGGACCTGCCATGGGTCTTGCAAGCCTAGAACGCCGACTCGGCCCACCACAAGAGCGGAGCTCCGTCGCCGAAATCTGATCCGTACCCACCGGAGCCGACTACTCTGCAGAAACGATGCGAGAGGCCACCGGCTACGCGGCGGAGTTTCTGCAACTCCCCGCCGCGGCAGACGAACGAGCGCGACAAATAGTCTTCCGCCAGGCGATGACCTCGCTGGCACGCGGGAGCGACGGGCCTTCGGCACTCGCCTCCGCAGATCCGAAGGCGCTTACGGCCGCAGTGCAGCTTGCGCTGCAAGAGGGCCTCTTCGACCATCTGGAATGGCTGGACGTGGCCGGCGGTTGCCTCGCTCTGCACGAGGTGCTGAGCGCGCTGGGCCCCGGCGCCGCGCAGCGCGAGCTCGCCCGGCGGCTGCAGACGCAGGTGCTCGCAGCCGACGCCGCCAGCTTCACCATCGTGGCCGCCCGCATGGCGGCCGGCTCGGCGCGCGCGCTGCTCTCGCATTCGATGCGCGCCCGCGTGGCCTTGGTGATGGAGCTGCCGTTGTCGCTCTGCATCGACGACGGACCTCTCGCGCTCACCATCCTTTCGCGCCGCGAGCTCGCCCGGAACTGGATCGAGCAAGCATCGATCAGCTCCTTGCCATGGCGCCGCTTTGCCTCCCGCATCCTGGAGCGCGCGGCGCGCGAAGCCTCGTTCCGTGCGGCGGAGGGCGAGAGCCACGCCCTGCGCCCCTTCGTGCAGGAGCCGGTGCAGAGCAGCATGGCTCGGCTCCTGGCCGACCGCGAACCGCTCGTGTGGCGCTACGCGGCGGCGGCGCGCGGGATGCTGGCCCCGCACGTGCCGGCCTTCGCCGCGGAGATCGAGCGAGCGCTCGACCCGAAGCTGACGCCTACCGAGTGGCGCCGCGCGGCGACGTCGCTGGTGGCCCGGGGCGCCCACGTCGATGCAGCGTCGCGGCAGGACTCCTCGCGACCGCGGTGCGACAGCGAAGAGGGCAAGCTCGGAGAAGCGTTGTTGCAGCGCCTCGTACCGCTGCTGGAGCGCGATCGCGGTATGGCCGTAGCCTTGGTCTGGGGTCTGCCGCGCACCGCGGACGTCGACGAGGGCGCGGCCAAACGCTGGCTGGATCTCGCGCTGCGCGTGGAGCCGTTCGCCACGGCCGAAGCACTTTGTGATTTTCTCACCGAGTACGGCGACGGCCCCTTCGCCGAGGTCGCGGTGCAAGCCACCTTGCACGCGACGTCTCGGCTGGCCGCCTCCGCCGGGCGACCAGCCCTCCGCGACGCGCTGCTCCTCGAGTACCGCCGCGAATTCGAGGCGCGCGGGCGGGTGCCCGGCGCGCTGCGGACGCGCCTGTTCGACGCCATGGACTTGTTTGTCCTCGAAGGCACTGCCGGCGCGTTCGAGGCGGCCAAGGACGTGCTCGCGACGGCCGCGAATGTCGTCGACAGCCTGGTGTCGCCGGCGCCCGAATCGGTCCGCGGCGAGCTGCCGCAGAATCCGGCCGAAGGACGCCTGGCCCAGCTCGAGCTGCGCACCGCCGCCAACCTGCTGCGCGACGTGTCGGTCGGACTGGTCGAGCGCAACTCGCTGCTCGACCTGCTACGCCTCGGCTCCGACGCAGTCGAGGTGGCTCGCCTGCAAGACCGCTTCGAAATCTTGCGCGAAGAAGTAGAAGCGTGGCTCGTCGAGCGCGAGCGCACCAACGACGTGCTGGATCCGGCGGTCTCTCTGCGCCGCGTGCGCGCGCTGCTCCACCTGGCCGACAGCGACGCGCAAGACGACGACGACGACGACGACGAGTTCCGCCAGCAACGCCGCAACGCGCGTTGGGTGCGGATTGCACGCACCTTGCTGATGCGTTCCATGCGGCATCCGCCAGCCATGCTCAGGCGCGTGTTGCTGGCCGCGCTGGCCCGCGCGTGCGACGGCTTGGGCCGCGAGGGCGACGGCGATCTGGTCACGCCGTTCCTCGTACTCACGGCTTCCCTGTCCGAATCCGAAGCCTTCGAGACACTCGCTTCCGCTTCCACCAGCCCCGACCTGGTGCTGGCGCTGGGCGGCTACGCGCGCTTCGTTCGCCTGCTGGAGACTCACGCCAAGCCAGCGGCCGAAAAGGGCGACTCCGTGCTGCCTCCCGCGCTGTCGCTGGTCCCCCAGCAGGTGCTGCAGAGCTGGACCGACCAGCTCGAGCGCTTCGCCGTCGAGTACGTGCCGGACCTCTCCTTGCAGAGCGAAACCTACCGCGCGCTCCTGCTCCGCTTGCACGGCAACTTGAACGCCATTCTCGCGACCGGAACGCTGCAGGGGCTCGTGCGCGATGGCAGCCAGGGAAGCGGCATTCTCGAAGACCTCGAAGCCACGGTCGTCACGCTGCAGAAGCTCACGTTGCCCGCGCTGCGTCGCTTCGGCGTGAATGCCGAAGACAACACGGCGGCGCTGGCGCGCGATTCGCTGGCGGTCCTGGTCGAACGAGTCGTGGCGCGCATCGAGCCCACCCTGCGCGATGTCGGTCTCGACGAGATCGTCACGCAGATGCGTCACGGCTTGCCGCTGGCTTTCGGCGAGCTCCTGTCGGCGGTGCTGCACCGCTTGCTCATGCTCCCACGCGACGCCACGGCGCGCTCCAACCGCCCCAACGCGCTGGCGCCCCTGCCAAACTGGGTGCCGGCACGGCGCAGTGTGGGCGGCTTCTACCTGCTCCGCGCGATCGGCGCAGGCTCGGCCGGTTCGGTCTTTCTGGCGGCCCGCACCGAAGAGCGGCAGGATCCAAATGCCGAGCGCTTCGCACTCAAGGTGCCGGAGTACTCGGAAACAGCGGCGCGCACCCTCACCGAAGCACAGTTCTCGAAGCTGTTTCGCGAGGAAGCCAGCGCCCTCCTCGTGTTGCCCGAGCACGAGAACCTGTCGCGCTTCGTCACGTTCGACGCGGGCGCGCGGCCGAAGCCGATCCTCGTGACCGAATACGTCGAAGGAGTCACGGTCGAGAACATGGTGCAAGCGCGCACCCTCGACGTGGTTCGCGCCTTCGGCATCCTGGACGACCTGGCGGCCGGTCTCGGCGTGTTGCACGGCCTCGGCATCGGTCACCTCGACGTGAAGCCGTCCAACCTCATCGTGCGCAGCGAGCACGCGGTCCTCGTCGACTTCGGTCTCTCCGGTCGCACGCTGCGACCCGGTTGTGGCACGGCCGAGTATGGCGCGCCGGAGGTGTGGCTCGCCGACGGCGGCGCCGTCGGCACCGCCAGCGTCACCGCGGTCGACGTGTACGCCACGGCGTGTGTCGCGTTCGAGCTACTCACCGGCGCGGTGCTCTTCGAGGCGCCCAGCGAGCTGGCGCTGGTCGCCAAGCATCTCGCCCACGACGGCGTGCCCGAAGGCGTGATGAAGCTGGCCAAGCACCCGAAGACCCAGGAGCTCGCCGAGCTGTTTTGCTCGGCGCTGCGCCACGACCCATCGAAGCGCATCGGCATCGTCGAGCTGCGCGACGCGCTCAAGCGCCTGTCGCGACGGCTGGAGCGCGAGCCGTGGCCGCTGCCATCCTGACCCGCGTCGCAGCGCGCTGCGAACGAGCGCTCAGTCGTCGTCGTGTTCGGGGAGATGCGCGGCGCTGCGCCGGTCACGTTCGTACAGCTCGCTCATCGCCGACGCGGTGGCGGTGACCAGCGGCACCACCTTCGAGTAGTCCATGCGGGTCGGGCCGATGATACCGATGGCGCCCTGCGTGTGCCCCTGACGCCTGTAGGATGCACCGATCATGGCGACCTCGCCGCCGCCGAGCACGTTGGTCTCGCGCCCCAAGAACACGGCGGTCTTGCGCGCATCGGCGGTGGCATCGAGCAAGCGCACGAGCAGGTCGACGTCTTCCAACACGCTCATGATCTGCCGCATGCCTTCTGGACTGACGAAGTCGCGCTGCTCGAAGAGGCGCGCGCGGCCCTCGACCACCACGTCGACCGGGGGCGGGCCGGCGCCGATGAGCGCAGCACCGCCCATCTCGAACGCGGTGCGGCGGAAGTCGTCGGCTTGGACCCGCTCGCTGTGGATCTTCCGCGCGAAAAACTCGCGCAGATCGCCCAGCGTGCGCCCCTCGCTCACGTCGTCCAGCAGGTTGTGGATTCGCTGCAGATCGTCTTCCGTGACGGTTGCGGGCAAGAAACGGTTCTGCACGGTGCCGTCGGCCATGACCAGCACCGCAAGCACCTCCCCCGGCCGCGTGCGGATGAAGCGTAGGTGCTGCACGGTCATTGCTTCGGCACGCGGCGCCACCACCACGGCCGCCGTGCCGGTGAGCTCGGAGAGCAGCCGCCCGGTCTCGCGCAGGGCGGTCATGCCCGGCTCCATGTGGTCGAAGCTCTCACGGATGCGCGCATGCTCGCCTTCCGACAGCTGCCGCATCTCCATCAACGCGTCGATGTACAAGCGCAGGGCGCGCTCGGTGGGAATGCGGCCAGCGCTGGTGTGGGGCTGGTGCAGGTAGCCAGTTTCCTCGAGGTCGGACAAGACGTTGCGGATCGTGGCCGGCGACAGGTCGATGCCGCGCTTCGACAGCGTGCGCGAGCCCACCGGCTCTCCGGTCTGGACGTACTCGGACACGGCCGCGTAGAGGATCAGGCGTTCGCGCGCGTTGAGGTCGGCCATGCAGCACCGAGCAGGGTAATACGCCGGGCGGGGCGCCGTCGAGCCGAGGCGTTTGGCGGCCGCTGGATCCACTGGTAGGCTCGCGCCCGATGCGCGTTCCGCAGGTTCTCTTCACGTGCGCCATTCTGGTGCAGGCGGCTGGGGTGCGCGCGGAGCCGAACGGCAAAGCTGCACTTCCTTCGGTGCAGGCGCCGGTGGTGTCCCCGCCGGAAGCGGAAGACGAAGCCGAAGACGAGCTCGAAGAAGCAGACGACGAAAGTGGCGAGCTCGACGCCAGCGGTGTGTCGATCGGCAAGGCGCCCGCCACGCGCTACGGGAAGATGTCGGCGCGTTCGTGCCTGGCCGAGGTGCGCAAGCGAAAGCTGCCGATCACGTCACTGGGCGAGGTGCGCGGCGTGCCGATTCCGGTGCGCATCACCGGAGAGCTGCACGGCGTGCGCGTGCACTCGGGTCTGCCCAGCTCGCAGTGGGCGAGCTCGCCGTACGAGATCGTCGACTGCCGACTCGCACTTGCCATCGACGACTTCACCGAGCTTCTCGCCAAGCACGACGTCGTGGAGGTCGTGCACATGTCTGCGTACCGGCCGCCTTCCAAGAAGTGGCCCGCGGGCACGCCGGGAAAGCGACACGGTGCAGCCATGGCGCTCGACGCCGCTGTATTCGTCAAGAAAGACGGTGCGAAGCTGGTGGTCGAAAAGCACTTCAAGGGCCATCGCCACAGTGCGCCTTGCCCGACCCACGCCAAGGTGTCGCACCAGTCCACCGAGACCCGGGAGCTCCGCTCGATCTTTTGCGAGGCGCGCGAGACGGGGATCTTCCACGTCATGCTCGGGCCCAACTTCAACGGGGCACACCGCAATCACTTCCATCTCGAGGTCGCTGCCCATCCGCGCTGGTTTTACGTGCGTTGAGCACTCGCCGCAGGCGATGCGAACGTCGGCGAAGCCAACGCCAGGGTGCGAGGGTGGCGACGCGACTCCGGCGGTCTTAGCAATGGCAGATGGCTGCAAAAAAGAACTCACTCGTCGCCAACATCAACCGCCGGAAGAAGGCCGGCAAGAGCCGACCGAAGTCGGGCTCCACCGTTTCGTCCGCGTCGTACGACCGGATGGAAAAAGGCTGGCCGGAGGGAGGCGCCAAGGGGAAGGCCGCCAAGAAGAGCGCGGCGAAGAAAGCCACCGCGAAGAAGAGCGCGGCGAAGAAGTCGGCAGCCAAGAAGACCCCCGCCAAGAAGTCGGCAGCCAAAAAGACCCCCGCCAAGAAGTCGGCGGCCAAAAAGACCCTGGCCAAGAAGCGCGCGCGGTGACACGAGCGTGGCGCGTGCGATCGGGGCGGCCATCCTCGATGCGGTCACCATGCCGAGCCCGAAAACGGTGCGCCCAACGTGGCGGGGCCCATTTGGCTCTCGCTCACGTATCGCATCGGCCGCGGCGAGGAGGGCGTGCTCACGCTCGAGCGCCGGTCGTCTGCGGCAGGAGCGCGTGCGCGCCTTTGGCGTACCTGCGTCCGCCCGCATGCCACGCGTGGCGAGTTGCGCGGGTCATGCCCCTCTAGCCGGGGTGGCGAACTTCCAGGGTGGCAGCAACTCGCTCTTTCACGGCCACCAAGGCAGAGTCGGCCGCCATCTTTCGCGCCGTGTGGGATCGGGCCGGCGCCAGCCCAACCTACCGCCGCCTCGAGCGCGAGTGGCAAGCGCGCCACGCTTCGTGACATCCTTCGCGTGATGCCCGGCCGCGGCCAACGATTCGCTCCGCTCGTGTTCGTGCTGGTGGCCTGCGTCTGGCTTAATCAGAGCATGCCGGTCGAAGCCTGGCGCACGGTGCAGACCCGCGTGTGGGTGACGCACGACGCGTCGTGGCTCGAAACGCTGCGCTACCCGTTCGTGTTCTTGTACCGCCGCTCCGGAGACGAAGAGCTCTATCACTCGGTGGCGCGGTCGATACGAGGCCAGGAGCCCGACCGCGCTTTCGTGCGCACCGCGCGGCGCAACGGTGGGCCCGACTTCGAACGGGAGCTGCCGCCTGCGGACGGGCAGTTTCATGCACCCTACACCGAGGTGCCGCTGGAGTACCCGCCCGCCCTCCTGCCCTTCGTGTTGTGGCCGGCGTACGTCACCGCGTCGCTGCAGGCCTACTGCGTCGTGTTCGACGCCAGCATGGGCTTCTGCTTGGCGCTGGCGACGTGGCTGGTGCAGCACGCACTGGGCTGGGATGCAGCGCGCCGCGCACGGGGTTGGTGGCTCTCGACCGTCGCCCTCCTGTTGCACGGTTCCATCGCCGTGCAGCGTCTCGACGCCGTGGTGGCACTTGCATTGGCGCTCGCCCTGCTCGCGTGGACACGCGGCCACCTCGCGCGCCTCGGTGCAGCGCTGGGGGCAGCGGCTGCGCTGAAGATCACGCCCTTGCTGCTGCTCGCCGTGGTGCCCCGGGCTCGGCGCACCTACGCCACTGCGCTGGCCGTGGCCGCCGCCGCAATCGGTGCATTCTACCTGTTCGGGGTCGACGCGCTGGGCGTGTTCGTGCGCTACCACTCGGCGCGCGGTCTGCATTGCGAGTCGGTGGCGGCCACGGTACTGGCGATCGTGCGGGCACCGTATGCGCCGCTGGCGCCAGCCACGGTGAGCCACGGCTCCTTCAACCTCGACGATCCCACGGCGCAGGTACTGGCGCACCTGCTCGGGCCCGTGGCGTTGCTCTCGTTTCTCGCGCTCGGGATCTGGACCGCACGGCGCGCCCGCCGGGACGCCTACGTGCCCGTCTTGGTGGCCGGCTTGTGCGTGCTCTGGCTCACGGGAAAGGTGCTGTCGCCCCAGTACTTGACGTGGATCTTGCCTTTCGTCGCCGCCCTGCCCGCCCGCGGCCGGCTGGACGCACGCACGTGCGCCGCCACTGCGCTCCTGCTCTCGCAGGTGTACTTTCGTGGGTACTTCGACGCCGTGTACGGCATGACCGCACTGGGCACGCTGACTCTGCTGCTGCGCGATCTCGCGTTGGTCGGCCTGCTTGCGGGATGCCTGCAAGCTGCATCGAAATCGAGCGAGAAACTCGATCGGCGGGCCGAGGCGCAGAAACAGTGTGCCGACGTCGAGGAACGACGTGCTCCGCCGTAGCCAAGTGCGTTACGCGCAGTCGGCCATTTGCTTTGGGTTGACCGAGGATGGCCAGATCGGCGATGTGCGGATCTTGCTGCATCGGCCTGGACGGTGCTTCGTGCACGCCGACGCAGTACGTTCGTTTCTTGGTGCCGGACCGAGGGCAAATCCCGCTGCGATGACGCCGAACATCTGCGCATGGAGGACGTTCGTCATGCCGCGAATGGAGCAGCGCCGCGCAACAGAGCGAGCAAACTCACGCTCTGCGATAGTGGTCTATCTCCCGGTAGGTACGCGCGTAGGCGCCGAACGCCAGGGCCGCAGCGAGCGCAAACGCGGCGAAGAAGAACATCTGCGCCGCCGTGACGCCGAGCCCCGTGCGCGCGATCGACGACGTGACGCGGGCATTGCGGATGGCGGCGTTGGCCAGCAGCACCCAGAGGTTGCCGACGGTGGTGGTGAGATTCCAGAAGCTCATGACCACCCCCTTCATCTGGGGCGGCGCCTGGCTGTAGGCGAACTCGAGCCCGGTGGCAGAGACGAGCACCTCGCCGAAGGTGAGCAGCACGTACGGCAGCATCTGCCAGGTGATCTGCAGCGGATGACCGGTGTCGAGGACGAGCTGCAGGCCACCGACCGCGATCCAGGCGAGTCCACTGAAGGCGATGCCGAAAGTCATGCGGCGCAGCGCGCCGAGCTGGATGCCGCGGCGGCGGAACGCCGGGTAGAGCACGAGGTTGTTGAAAGGAATGAGCAGCATGACCAGAAGCGGGTTGAGCGCTTGCATCTGCGACGGCAAAAACCAGCTCGGTTTGAGCATGTCGTTGCCCTGCAGCACCCACGTCGACGCCTTCTGGTCGAAGAGCGAGAAGAACGGCGTGGTGAGACCGAAGATCACCAGCACGCGCAGCACGTTCTTCACGCCGACGACGTCCGCCTCGGGGTGCACGCCGAGGGCCCGATCCAGCCGGAGCCACGCGCCGCTGCCGACGCCGAGAAGCAGCACCACGAGGGCGATGCAGAACGCGATCACGAAGCCGAGCGAAGGGATCAGCGTCAAGGCGCCCAGCGCCAAGGCCACGCCCGCGGCGGCGACGATCTGCCCGAGCCGCGAGCCACCACGCGCCGACAGCGCGGTGCGCAGCACCCGACCGAACGAGTGCGGGTGCGCTGGCGCCGGCGGCACGCGCACGTACTTGTGCCGACCCAACCAGAACACGATGGTGGCCAGGAACATGAGCACGCCGGGCACGCCGAAGGCGACGCTGGCGCCGCAGCGTTTCAACAGCACCGGCACGAGCAGGGATGCGAAAAACGAGCCGAAGTTGATGATCCAGTAGAACGCGTCGAACACCATCTTGGCCAGGTGCTTGTTGGTGGCGTCGAACTGGTCGCCGACAAACGACGCGATCAGCGGCTTGATTCCGCCGGAGCCGAACGCGATGAGGAAAAGACCCGCGTAGAAGCCGGTGCGATTGCCCTCGAAGAGCGCCAGGCACGCGTGGCCTGCACAATACACCAAACTGAGCCAGAACACGGTGCCGTACTTGCCGAAGTATCGGTCGGCCACATAGCCGCCGAGCAACGGGAAGAAGTACACGCCGATCACGAAGGTGTGAAACACGTCCTTCGCTGCGCCGGCGCGCATCGATTCCGGCAGGTCGAGCAGCAGCGAGCCGATCAGGAACGAGGTGAGGATGTTGCGCATCCCGTAGAAGCTGAAACGCTCGCAGCCCTCGTTGCCGACGATGTAGGGAATGGCCGCGGGCAAGCGTGCGCGCGGCGCTTTTGCTGCGGATGCGTTCATGACGGGACGCCGCGCACGAGGTGCCCCGACGTAGGGTGGTCTGCTTCCGAGTTTGGGGTCTGCATGCGTTCCGGCGCGCAACCTACCTTCCCGATGGTACGTTGAGTACTGCGGCGAGCGAGGGCGCGCCGTCGCATCGTCTTACGCAGGCGGCGCAGGTGGCGCAGGCGGCGTAGGCGGCGACAGGAGGCAACATGTTCGGTAGGCGCAGTGATCTGGTCCTGGCTCTCGCGGTCGCGGGCTTCTTGGCATGTGGTACCGATCCCGAAGGGTTCGACGACGGTGCGCAGAACGGCGGCAACCGCGGCGACGGCGGTGGTCCGAGCATCGGCGCCGGCACCGGCGGCGGCGACAGCGGCAGACAACCAGGCGGCAAGAACATCGACGTCGCGTCGATGCGCGTCGACCCACCGGACGCCGTGCTCGCCTTGGCCGCTGGAGTGGCCGTGACGCAGCCGTACAAGCTGCTCGGAAAGTACGCGGGCGAGGCGGCCGAGGTCGACCTCACCAGCCGCGCTGTGTTCTACGTGCCGGACAACT
>JAYUXI010000641.1:0-2662 GCA_043753085.1 Myxococcales bacterium
AGCAGCGGCATGAGCGTGGAGGCGCGCTGCTGCTCGGTGGCGATGGCACGCCGTGCGATCGCCAGGTACAGCTCCGAGCCGGTGCCGCCGTGGTTGCCGCTGCGCGGGCCTACGCCCGGCTGCGCGGGATCGTGGGCGTGAGCCTGGCGCTTGGCGAGCTCCAGCACGACGCGCGCGCCCGGTGCGTCGCGATTGCGCATCGCCATGGCGACGAGATCGGCGCCATCGGTCGCCGCCTCTGCCTCACGCTCGAACTTGTTGTGCGCGCGGCGCAACCGACCGAGCTGCTGCGTTTTCAGGATCCACACGACCCAGACGATGGTGGCGCAGACCACCAGCATCGCGAGCACGACGAGCACGACGCCCGACGAGTGCAAGACGAGATCGAGTGGGTCTAGATTCTTCGGCGCTTGGGGCGCTGCAGCCAACGGCATGACGCCTGCCGGAGCCGGATCGAGAAGCATGCGTCAGTTGCCCAGGGCCACGTCGACGCGGCGGTCTTTGGAGTAGCCGACCTCGTCCGTGCCGGTGGCATCCATCTCGCCGCGCGAGGTATTCTCGATCTGGCCGGCGGCCATGCCCACCCTGGTGAGGCCGTTCTTCAGGCTGTCGGCGCGCTTGCCGCCCAGCACCATGTTGTAGTCCTCGTCGCCGCGGGGGTCGGCGTGACCGACCAGGCGCATCTGGCGTTTGGCGAGGGGGCCGGTGCTGAAGCAGGTAGAGAGCTTCTTCAGGAGCTCTTGTGCTTCCGGCAGCACGTTGGCCGAGTCGTACGCGAAAAACGCATCGGTGCTGGTCAGGCCGCAGGCTTTCTTGATCTCGTCGGAGATGTTGAGCGACGCCTTGCTGCCGTCGTCGTCTTCCTTCTTCGAAGGGGTGAGCGACGCGGTGTTGGTGGTGGACTTGCCCGTCTGGGTGCCAGCGGTGCCGGCCGGTTTCTTGTCCCCGCCGCAGCCCGCTCCTGCGAGCAGAGCCATGCCGAGCGTCGCAACCGAGCCAAACAAGCGGACCGAGCCAATGCTGAGAGTCATGAAGCCTCCACGGAGTAAAGGCGAGGCCGCCGAGCGCCTCGCGGGATTCCAGACGGCACCGTTGCCGACGCCGCTGCAGCAGAACGGACCGGGCCGCTCGCGCTTACAGCTGAACAGGTGAAGCGCTTATCTAATTCATGCGAGGACCGAGAGCAAGCCGAGCCCGGCGCACTGCGTCGCGGCGTGAGCGCGCTTTCGTGCTAAGCGCCCCTCCCCCGCGATGACTGCACGACAAAATCATTCTCGATCCGGCCCGCCCCGCATTCCAGGCGGCAACTCCAGCCTCCCGCTGGTCGCACTGGTCGGGCGTCCCAACGTCGGCAAGTCGACGCTATTCAATCGTCTGATCGGCCAGCGGCTGGCCATCGTCTACGACGAGCCCGGCGTGACCCGCGATCGGCACTATGCAGACGCCACCTCGTTCGGGCGCCGCTACACCCTGGTCGACACCGGCGGGTTCGATCCCCATTCGGACGATCCACTGCGATCCGGAATCGCGTCGCACGTGCGCGCCGCCGTCGCCGAAGCCGACTGCATCATTTTCCTCACCGACGGCAGCCAGCCGCTGTCACCCGCCGACCGCACCGCCGTCGAACTGCTGCGCCGCAGCGAAAAGCCAGTGCTCTTCGCTGCGAACAAGATCGATTCGCCCGACACGGCCGACGCCCTCGAGCTGTATCGGCTCGGCGTCGACAACGTGATCCTGGTGAGCGCATTGCACGGTCGCGGCGTAGGCGAGCTCGAATCCGCCCTGCTCCGCGTCCTGCCGAACATGCCCGCCGTCGAAGAGCCCGAGGACGACGACGACTTCGACGTCGACGACGAGGTCGACGAACACCTCGTCTCCGACGACGATACCGAGCCGCGCGAAGAACCTGCAGAAGAGCCGGCGCGCCCCGAGACGTTCCCGATCGACACGGTGCCGCGCATCGTCATCGTCGGCCGGCCGAACGCGGGGAAATCCAGCCTGCTCAACCGCCTGAGCGGCAAAGACCGCATGCTGGTCGGCGACGAGCCCGGCACCACGCGCGACGCCATCGACACGCTCGTCGAAAAGAACGGCAAGCAATACGTCTTCGTCGACACCGCCGGCATGCGCAAGAAGGGCAAGGTCACCAAAGGCGGCGACGAAATCGAGTCGATCAGCGTCATGCGTTCGATCCGCGCCATCGACCGCGCCCACGTCGTGGTGCTTCTCACCGACGCCCACGGTGAGATTGGCGAACAAGACGCCAAGATCCTCGGACTCGCCGAAGACCGCGGCCGCGCCATCATCATCGTGCTCAACAAGATCGACCTGCTCGATCGCGACGCCGAGAAGAAAGCCGAGAGCGACATGCGCGATCTGATGCGCTTCGCCACCTACGCGCCGATCCTGCACGTGTCGGCCAAGACCGGCAAGGGCGTGGGCCACCTGCTCGAAGTCATCGACCGCGCCTACAAGGACTTCACCAAGCGCGTACCCACCGGCGAGCTCAATCGCTTCTTCGCCGAGGTGCTCGAGATGCACCCGCCGCCCACGCAGAGCGGCAAAGCGCCGCGTCTCTACTACGTCACGCAGGCCCAGGTCGCGCCGCCCACGTTCGTGGCGATGACCAGCTCGCCCGATCAGATCAAGGTATCGTACCAAC
>JAYUXI010000642.1:0-2660 GCA_043753085.1 Myxococcales bacterium
CTGGGCGAGCAGCATGCCTTCGCCGAGCGTCAGCGCGAGCTCGACGCTTTCGGACAGCCGGGTGTGCACGCTGGGTTTGATGACGATGCGATCGATCACCACGTCGAGATCGTGCGGCTTTCTGCCGTCGAGCGTGAGCGCGTCGCCCAGGTCGACCACGGTGCCGTCGACCCGGGCTCGCACATAGCCTTCGCGGCGCAGCCGCTCGAGCTCGAGCTTGAGCTCGCCCTTCCGGTTGCGGCAGATCGGCGCCATCACCGTCATGCGGGTGCCCTCGGCGTGGCCGAGCAGGCGATCGACGATCTCCTGAACCGTCTGCGCCTGGATGCGCGCGCTGCAGTTGGGGCAGTGCGGGATGCCGATGCGTGCATAGAGCAAGCGCAGGTAGTCGGCGATCTCGGTGACGGTGCCTACGGTGGAGCGCGGCGATTTCGAGAGCGGCCGCTGCTCGATCGCGATCGCCGGCGACAGGCCTTCGATTCGCTCGACCTTGGGCTTGGCGAGCTGCTCGAGGAACTGCCGCGCGTACGCCGACAGCGACTCCACGTAACGACGCTGGCCTTCGGCATAAATGGTGTCGAAGGCCAGCGAGCTCTTGCCCGATCCGCTCGGGCCCGTGAACACGATCAGCTTGCCGCGGGGCAAGGAGACGGACACGTTCTTGAGATTGTGCTCCTTCGCACCGACCACGACGAGTCGGTCCGAGTGCGAAGGAATGGTCATACCGAAGCGGGCATCAGTTCGAGGCGAACGCGCTCTTCGACTTCTTGCCTGCCTTCTTGGGCTTGGCCGGGGCTGCAGTCTTCGAAGCGCCATTTCCCTTCGCGCCGTTCACGTGCACGCCGTTGGCTTTGGCGGCTCCGTTCCGGGCCGATGAGGTGGCCGTGGCCGTCTTGCCGCCGAGTAGGTCGTCGGCGAGCTTGGCCGCGCGCGCCGTGCTCTCCCACGGAAATTCCTTGCGACCGAAGTGACCGTACGCCGCCGTCTGGCGGTAGATCGGACGGAGCAGGTCCAGCTCGTCGATCAAGGGCTTGGGGCGCATGTCGAAGTTGGCCGTGACGTACTTCTCGAGCACCTCGTCGGGTAGCTTGCCGGTGCCGAACGTGGTGACGCGGACGCCGACGGGCTTGGCGACGCCGATGGCGTATGCAACCTGCACCTCGCAGCGCTTGGCCAGGCCGGCCGCCACGATGTTCTTGGCGATGAAGCGCGCGTAGTAGCAAGCCGAGCGGTCGACCTTGGAGGGATCTTTGCCGGAGAACGCGCCGCCGCCATGACGACCCATGCCGCCGTAGGTGTCGACGATGATCTTGCGACCGGTGAGACCACAGTCGCCCATCGGTCCGCCGATGACGAACCGACCAGTCGGGTTGATATGAAACTTGGTGTTCTTGTCGAGCAGCTTTTTGGGCAACGTCTTGAGGACGACCAGCTCCATGATGGCTTCTTTGAGCTGCTTGTACTTTACAGCTTCGTTGTGCTGCGTGGAGACGACGACCGCGTCGATGCGGACGGGCACGTCGTTCTCGTACTCGAGCGTGACCTGGGTCTTGCCGTCGGGACGGAGGAAGTCGACCTTCTTCTGGTGACGAATCGCGGCGAGCTGGCGCGCCAGCTGGTGCGAATAATCGATGGGAGCCGGCATGAGGCTTGCCGTTTCGTCCGTGGCGTAGCCGAACATGAGGCCCTGGTCGCCCGCGCCCTGCTCCTTGTGGAGGCCGGCGCCTTCGTCGACGCCCTGCGCGATGTCCGGGCTCTGCTGCTCGACGGCGCAGAGGACCGCGCACGTGTTGCCATCGAAGCCCATGTCGGCGCCGGTGTAGCCGATCTCGTTGACCGTTTTGCGGACGAGGGCGGGGTAGTCGATGATGGCCTTGGTGGTGATCTCACCGGCCAAGACGATCATGCCGGTCTTCGCCAACGTCTCGCACGCGACGCGCGAGTTCTTGTCCTTCGCCAGGATGGCGTCGAGGACGGCGTCGGAGATGGCGTCACAGAGCTTGTCTGGATGGCCTTCGGTTACGGACTCGGAGGTGAACAGATAACGTGCCATGAGGGTGGAGTTCCCTTAGCCTGGACTTTCGCGAACGCGAAGCGGCTTTTCACGTAGCGCGGTCCGGGTTGGGCGCGGTCGTCGTCGGGCCCCTCGTGGGCTCATGCGAGCGGCGGGACTTTGATGCTCACGGCGTCGCGCAAGAGGAGCTCGGCGCCCGGCAAGCCCGCCACCACGAGCGTGGCCGGCGGCTCGGCGATGAGCGGCTCGAGTGGGCCGCCGACCTTCGCGTAGAAGTGTGCGGCCACGCGCTCGATGCGCTCGTCGCCCAGCTCTTCCCAGACGCCGCGCCACGTGCACGCCTCGCGCAGCGAGTGGACGAACTCCTCGGCGGTCTTGAAGGTGTGCGTATGCCGTACGATCTTGAAGCGCACCATGGAAAGCCCCGCGGTCTCGAGCATGGCTTCCATGACCGACTTTTCGGCCAGCCCCTGCCGTGACATGCTGCGGAAGCCGGGCTCGAGCTCGCGAAGCGACGCGGCGAGCTTCTCGAAAGGACCGTCGGGAACGGGAGGCCCCCAGGTGATGATGCCGATCTTGCCGTTGGGAGCGAGCGCCTTGGTCCAGGCTTCGAGCGTGCGCGCGCGTTCGTCGTCTTCGAGCTGCC
>JAYUXI010000643.1:0-6555 GCA_043753085.1 Myxococcales bacterium
CGGTCGTGGCGCAACAAGAAGCGCTGTACGACAGCGGTCTCGCGCTGTCGCTGGTGCGGGCGGCGCGCGGCATCAGCACGCTGCTGGCGCCGGTTCGTCTGGCCGCGGCGCTCGAAACCGACGTGGCCGCGCGAAGGTCGGCCGAGCGCGAGCTGTTTCTGCGCTGGCCCGACCCGGAGCGCGGGTTGGCATTGGCGCGGAGCCTGGTCGAGCCCAGCGCCAGCGAGGACGATCGCGCCGACATCGCACCGGTCCTCACCCAGTCGCTCCGGCTGCGGCCTTCGCACGGCCCCACGCTGCTGGCTGGCTTCGAGCTGGCCCGGCGCGCCGGCACCCAGGCGGCTTGCTCGGCTGTCGTCGACGTCGCCATCGGCACGCTGCTGCCGGCCACCGCGTTGTCGCGGCCCGTGGCCGAAATGCTCGCACTGCCCACCATCGAGGACGCGCCGCGGGCGGTTACTCTGGCTTTGCGAGCGCTCGACGCACTTGGACCGAACGCCCCCGCGATGCGCGAGGCCTTGCTCGAGCTGGCCCGCCAAAGCAATCGCCCGGCGCTCAGGGCCGCCATGCGTGCGCGGTGGCTCGGCGACGGAGCGGAGAGCCGCAGCGACCTGCTGCTCGAGCTCGCGGCGGCGCGCGCAGAGGCCGGCGATCTCGACGGCGAAGCCTACGCGCTGGCGCAGGCGGTGTTGCACGGCGCCACGGGCGATTTCGTGTTGCCGTGGCTCGAGCGTCTGCTGCGCGTGCGCGGTCGGCTGGCCGGCGATCCGGACGTGTTGCTGCTGACGGCGAGCGCCGCCATCGCCGAGGCGCGCAAGGAGCCCGCGCGTTCGGTGCGCGCGCTGCGTGCCTTGTTCGAGGCCACGTGGCGGATGCTGGGCGATCACGAAGGCGCGCTCGCCATCGCCAGGCGCGCCGTGGCGCTCGCCCCCGAGCTCGCGCCGCGGGCATTCGGCGCCGACCTTGTCACCCTGCTCGGCCCACGCGAAGCGGCCGCGGCGCTGCTCCAGCTCGGCGAGCAGTTCGCGGGCAGCCCGTTCGAGCGGGGCGCGCTCCTGGCCGAATCGGCGCGTGCGTTCGTCATGGCCGGCGAGCAGCGCGACGCGTTCTTCGTCGCCGTCTCGGCCTTGCGCGACAACCCGTCGCGCACCTTCGCGCTCGAGCTCGCCGAGCGCACCTCGGCGTGGGCCGGTTCGGTGGACGAAATGTCGCCCCTCTATGCCCACGTCGCCGAGTCCGCCAAAGGCCGCTTCGGTCGCCGCGCTGCCCATTACCGCGGGGCCCGGTTCTTCGAGGCCCGGGGGCTTTCCCAGCTGTCGCTCCGGCACATGGTCAGCGCTTTCAAAGCGGTGCCTTCCGACGGCACCGCCCTCGCGGCGCTTACCCGGGCCGCCTCGCGCGCGACCGATGCCCTGCCGGGCGTGCGCGTCCTCGAAGACATCGCCGGAGAAGCCTCGGATCCGCATGTTCGGGCGGTGTGGCTGCTGCGCGCGGCAGAGCTGCTGGTTCCAGAGCATGCCTCGGAGCAAAAGCGCAAGGAAGAGGCACCAGTTCGCTTCGACCTGACGTTGCGTGCATTGTCTCTGCATGCCGTGCCGGTGGTGGCGCGAGCCGTGGCGGCGGCCGCCGCGGCCTGCGCCGAGTCCGGGACCGAAGGATTGGACCTGGTGAGCCTGCGGCTCGAACGCGCCATTAGCTTCGTCACGCGCGATCTCGAAGGGCCAGACGGCGCGCGCATGGCGCTGCTTTTGGTGCAACCTACATACGCCTACTGCGGCGCCGAGCTGGCGTTCTCGCTGGTGGCCAAGGCCATCGGCATCGCCGGCGACCTCGAAGAGTTCGCCGCGTTCGTTCCACGCGCGCAGGAGCTGGTGACGTGGGAGGATCCGTCCGGCGCGGTCGCGGCGCTGGCCGAGCTCGTGCAGGCATGCGCCAAGCCCTTCGTGAACATCGGCCGCGAGGCAGCGCAGCTCATGTGGGTGCAGGCCCGCATGCTGGACGGCCTGCTCGGCCCGTCAGCCCCGGCCCGCGCCGGCTTGGGCCACACCCTCTTTCTCGCGGGACTGTTGCTGGCAGAGCGTCCCGCAGACGACGAGCAAGCACGTGAAGAAGAAGACCAGACGCTCCTCGCCGAGCTCGAGACCCGCGCGCAGCAGCTCGGCATCGACGCGTCCGATCCACACGAGGCGCCGAAGAACAGCGTGGCCGGTACGCCGGCGGCGCGCTTGCGCAAAGTGCTGACCCCAGAGCGGCGCACCTCGGCTTCGGTCACCGAAGCGCTTCGGCTCGAGTTCTCCGATCCGCGGCAGGCCATCGCGATCGCCGAGCGCACGCACGCCACGCTCGGGGTGCGCGGCGGCCCGCGCCTGGCTGGCTTGCGCTCACGGCTGTACGCCGCGCAGGGCGAGGCCGAGCGAGCACTCGTGTGGGACTACGCGGGCTCGGCCGACAAAGAGCTGTGCGATCAGATCACGCGGATCGCGGCCCGCGCCGAGATGGAGGGCGACCTTCGCCTCGCGCTGCAGGCGTGGCAGCGAGTGGCGGCGCTCGAACCCACGAGCATCGAGCGCTGGACCGCAGTCGAGCGCGTCGCGGAGATGGCGAGCGATGACGGCGCGCACGTCGCGGCGCTCGAGCGCATCGCGGATCTCACTGCGGGCGCCGGCAAGCGGCAGGCCGAGAAACGGCTGGCCCGCGGCCTGGAGCAGCTGGGCGAGCTCGAGCGCGCCGACGCAATCTGGGCACGCCTCTACGGCGAAGCCCCCGACGCCGCAAACGATCACGACGAGGACGTCGACCTCGCCGTGGAGCGGCGCATCGCGCGCTCTGGCGACCGCAGCGAGCTGGCGCTGCACCTGAGCCGCCGGGCCGCGAGCCTGCAGAAGCACGGCGGGCTGTCCGACGCCGTGCGCGCAGTTCGGCTCCGTCGTATCGCCCTGCTCGAGCAGCAGCTCGGTCGCAACGAGGAAGCACTCGCCGAGTTGCGCGTCCTGGCCACCGACTACCCGAGCAGCCACGGTACGCTGCGCTACCTCGGCGATCTTCTGGAGCGCAGCGGCTACCTCGAAGAGAGCTTGCTGGTGTGGCAGCGGCTGCTCGCGATGACGGCTCCTGGTGAAGCGAGCGAGCTCGAGCTGCACGTGGCCAGCTTGCTTTCGCGCACCGGCCACCCGGAAGAGGCGCACGCGCTCGCGCTCGAGGGACTTCGGCGCGAGCCGCAGTCCTCGGACTTGCTGTCGATCCAGGCAGATGCGCTGCGGGCGCTCGGTCGCACCCGCGAGCTCGGCGACACCCTCGAGCTGTACGCCGAGGCGCTGGCCGACGGTGATCCCCGCAAGACCGTCGCGCTCCTGCAGGCGTCGCAATGCGCCGCGCGCATGGATAATATGTATCTTGCACTGAACCGGGCAGAGCGCGCCTCGGGCGGCGACGATCCGGCGCCCGAGGCCTTGCTGCTCACCGCAGCGCTCGAATACCGGCTGCGCGGGGCGGGCACCCCCGACGAAGCGCGCGCCATGGCGGAGAAGCTGGCCGCGCTCGAGACCCGGCTCGGCCCGGAAGACGCCGCGCTGCGCTCGTTCTTGCTGGCCGAGGCATTCGACGTCATGGAAGGCCACGGCGCGGGCTACCGCGAGCTGCTGCTCGCGAAAGACGAGCTCGGGCCGAGCGCGCTGCTGTACGTCGGTCTTGCAGAGCGCCACGCGAAGCGCTTCCAGTTCGAGGAGGCGCTGCGCTACTTCGAGCTCGCTCACGAAGGCGAGCTGTACGGCATGCGCCGGGCGGGGGAGATCGCGCTCGCCGCGGCGGACGCTGCGTTTCGTCTGCACGAAATGGCCCGCGGCTGGGAGCACCTCGAACGCGCGTTCCAGGATTCGAAGCTGCGTCACGCAGCGCTCAAGCGCATGTTCCACGTGGCGGTCGAGACCGCGGACGCGGGCCGCGCCAGCCGCGCCGCACAGGCAATGGTGGCTCTCTTGCCACCCGATCAGCGGGTCGACCGCATGCAGGAGCTCGGCCGCCAGCTGCTCACGAGCGAACACGCCGCACTGAAGGGGGAGGGAGCTCGGCTCCTCGAACAGGTCATGGACGAACTGCCACCCGGTCCCAAAAAAGACGCTCTTGGCGCGGCGCTCGGCAAGAACCCGCAGTTTGGCCGCTTCGCGTTGCACGAGATGGAGCGCCTGCGAAAGCCCAGCGCGCCGCCGCCGCCGCCGCACGTCGTGAGTGACGCCCGCGCTCGACTCGACCAGGGCCAGGAAGATGCGCTCATGGCTCTCGAAGAAGCGGCGAGCATGGGCTCGGTCGAGGCCGCGGACGCGCTCGCCGACCACTACGAGCGCAGGACCGGTCCCGCGCGCTCGCAGCCGCCGCCGGCCGGGTCCATCCCGGCGCCGAGCCCGCGCCATCCCACTGCGAGGCCGCCGCAAGATCCGTCCGTGCTGCGCTACCGCCTGCTGGCTGCGGCGCTCGCGCCCCTCGACGCCGTGCGCATCGAGCGACTGCGTCGGGCCGCGCTGGCCGATCACAACCCTACGTTCGCGCGCGCGCTCGACCACGTGCAGCGCTCGTTCGATCCGGCCGGCGGTCCGCTGCCGCCACCGCCGCTGGTGGTGCAGAGCGAGCAACCCGGCTTCACGGCGCTGCTCGCCGGTGGCTACGAGCCGTTGCTGCGCGCGCACGGCGAGCTCTGGGCCACGGCCGGACCACAGATCCTGTACGCCCTTCGGGGTCGCGACGCGCCGCTGCCACGCTACCCGCTGACGCCGTTGCCGCCGCCGTCCGCTGCCGCCGCGTTGCTGGAAGTGTCGCTGCGCTTGCTCAACGCGCCGAAGGCCAATTTCTGCGCCATCGAGGACTCCGAGAGCGCCGCAAGCAGCGAATCTGGCTTCGCTGCCGACCTCGAAGACGTGCCCCGCGTCTGGCTCCGCGGTCCGCTCACCGAGGACTCGCCCGAGCTGCGCTACTCTCTTGGCTTCGCGCTCGCGGCGATCTTTCCGGAGAACGCCGTGCTCCTCGCGCTTTCGGAGTCCGAAGGCGAAGTCGTCTACGACGCGGTCTGGCAGGCGTTCGGGCCGGCAGCCCGCACGGAGCCGCCCACCAGCCTGGCCAAAGGCTCGAGCCCGAAGGTTGCGCCACTGGTCGACCTGCTCTGGCAGATCGTGCCCGGACGAGTGCAGCGCCACGTGCAGATCTTGCTCGAGAACGAGCCCGCGGTCAGTTACGCCGAAGCGCGCCGCTGCGCCAAACTCTCCGGGCTGCGGCTCGCCTTGTTTCTCACCGGCGATTTCGGCTTCACCGTGCGCCGCTACGTAGAGGGGCTCGGCTACGCGCCTGACCTCGGGCTGGCGGCACTGGTGGCGCTGTTCGAGCAACGCCGCGAGCTGCTCGAGCTGTATCGGCTCGCGCTCCGTCCCGAATACGCCGACGCGCGCTGGCAAGATCCCACCACCGCCCAGCGTACGCGCCTCTCCAGCGGAGCCGTGCGCGCGGTATGAGCCAGCTGCTCGTCGTCCTGTTGACACTGCTTGCCGGGTGCCTCATCGCGGAGTCGCCCGCCGAGGTCCCGGTGCAGACGCCGGAGCGCCCGACCATCCTCGAGCCCCTCGTCGTGCCCACGGCGCGCGCCGTGCTGGGCAGCTTTCCGCCGAGTGGGTTCCTCGTGCCGGTAAAGCTGTTCAACCCGCAGCAAGCGTTCGAGTGGCGCGTGTTCGTCGACTTCGATCCGTTCGATTTGAATCCCGACAGCCCCTCGGCCGCCCAGGGCACCAGCCGTCCGGTGCTCGAGGGGGAAAGCGCTCCCGGCCAGGAAGACGTCACCGCCGACGATCCGCTGCAGGGGATTCGCCGCGTGAAGTTCGTGATCACCCCGCTCGATCCGACCACGTGCCACACCATCGAGTTCGTCGCCGCGACCGACTTCCAGGGCAGCGGCACCCGCAGCCTGCACGCGGTCGACCCGCAGCAGAGCGACCACGTGGTGTGGTTCTACAGCCCGAGCGGCGATCTCGCTGGCTGTCCAGTGCAAGATGCAGGCATCGCCGGGGCAACCGGTGCGAACTAGCGCTCTGCTCGTGGCGGGGCTGCTCGTGGCGGGGCTGTTCGCGTGCGGCAGCATCGAGCCAGATCCGATCATCGATCCACCGCGCAACGTGTGCAGCGGCACGCCCTGCGCCGAGGGCGACTTTTGCAACTCACGAGGTTTCTGCGAGACGAACGAAAAGGATCTGGACTTCGTGCTGGTGCTTCCAATGCCAGACACGGCCTTCTATGCGCCGAACGTGACGTACCTGCTTTCGCAGCGCGACCTCGCCCAGGTCAGCGTCACGGGCCGCGAAGAGTGTCCCGGCAACTGCATCAGCATTCCGCGCCTCACCGTGTTCGAGGGCAGGTACTTCGTCAGCGGGGCCGGCGCCGAGCAGCTCGGCACCACGCTCTACTCGAGCGACGGCGACAAGCTCGCACCGGCAGCCATCAAGCAGCTGCCCATTCGCGCCACCTACACGCCGCAAGTGATGGTCGACGGCGTGGCGGTCGACGCCACCGACCTGGGTCTTC
>JAYUXI010000644.1:0-6539 GCA_043753085.1 Myxococcales bacterium
GTGTCGCCGCCGAACATCAGGATCTCGCCGCGCGGCAGCTCGCGGGTGCTGCCGTTCGGCAGGGTAATTTCGTAGCGCGCGGCCATCATCTCGGCGACCGCTTCGCTCGTGTCGCGGTCGTCGCCCGTATCGGCCACGTAGTCGATCCAGAGCGGCCGCCCGAGGCGTTCCAGCAACGTGTTGCCGACGCCCTCCGCACCCAGCACGTCGGCGATCCGGTCGAGCAGAATCTCCGGCGGCTGCGGCCGCATCCAGTCGCGCGAATCGACCTGCTCGGCTGCGATGGCGCGCGAGATGAAGTTGCGGAAGTGGCCGTAGAGCGAAGTAGCGCCGTACCAGCGGATGGCGAACGGCGCCCTCTTGCTGGCCACGAACTTGAGGGGCGTACGCGCTTCGTCGTGCGCTTCGAGGGCGGTGACCGGCTTTCGCTGCTGCTTGCGCCGAGCGCCTGTAGCCGGAGCGTCCATCCTCGAATCGTAAACCGCGCTCTGCGAAACGGCACACAATACGCAGGCGCAACATTTACATGCGGCTTCGTGCCGAAGTACCTTGGGGCGGTGAATTCTCCCGTTTGGTCCCTGCGCCGCGCCCGCCGTCTTGGCCGGGTGCTGGCTGCCTCTGCCGTGCCGCTCGCACTTTCGTCCCTGTTTCTCGCGCCAAGCCTGGTGGCGGCGCCGCCGAACGTGAAGGGAAAAGTGGTCGGACAGGAGAAGCTCTCCGTCGACGTCTATGCGGAGGCCGCCAATCCCGGGTCCAAGCGCTGGAGCTGGCGCGAGCCGTCGATGGCGGTGGACTCGAAGTTCCGCAACCTTTCCCCACAAATCACCCGCGAGATCTGTCTCGTGGCCGCCAACAACGGGCAGAACTCCCCGGACGGCACCTCGCTCTTGGTCAAGGTCACCGGCGGACGCACCAACCCGGTCACCATCGTCGTGCGGCCCGAAACCACCCTCGAGTTCCTGAACGCAGACCCGTTCGAGCATCTGATCACGTTCGTTGGCCGCTCCGAAGTTCTCAAGATGCCAGCCGGTCAGCGCGCCCAGTTCAAGACACCCGGCGGCATGCAGAAAATCGAGATCCGCGACCCTGGTTTTCCCAGCATTCGCAGCTACGTCCTCACCGACCCCAACGTCGTGCAGTCGGTGTATCCTACAGCAGACGGCTCGTTCACGTTTTCCCTCACCACGGGCGAGTACTTCGTGAAGGCGTACTTCGGTGGCAAGCAGGTCGGCAAGCAGGTGGCGGTCTCCGCCAAGGAGCGTGGCACGTTCGACCTGAAGGATTTCTCGGTCGGAGAGGGATCGTAGCGCCATGACCACGACCACGAACTCGCACGGTGAGTCGATGACCAAGGCGACCGAACTCAGTGTGAGGCAGCCATGATGGTGCTGTCCCGCATCTGGTACGTCGTTTGCGCGATCGCCGCGGCCCTGGCGTTTTATGCCGTCTCGCTCGCCGTCGGTCAGTTCAACCGCACCCTCGAAGAGGCGATGAAGGAGAACCTCAAGTCGGACACGCAAGTGATTGGCTGGGCGCTCCAGCTCGACTCGCGTCGCCATCTCGATGCATTTCTGCTCGGCAGCTCGGACGACGGCGTCCGCAAGGCGCTCAAGGCCGCCGCGGCCAAAGACGGCTTCGCCGGTGCCAAGGTCGAAGCCAAGAAGGCGCTCGCACGCGTCAACGAGCGCCTGCCGGAAGACGTTCGCTTCGACGCGGCGTTCGTGGTCGACCGGGAGGGCCGCGTGCTCGGCAACGTCGGCTTCGGCCAGGCCGAGTCTTCGCCCGACTTCGAGCTCGGCGGGTACCCTGCCGTGTTCGATGCGCTGCGCGGCTTCCTGCGCGACGACACGTGGCTGATCGCCGGCCATGTCTACCGCGTCAGCGCCCGCCCAGTCGAAGACGACCTCGGTCAGCCTCCGCTCGGTGCCGTCGTCGGCCTCGTCGAGGTCAACGATCGCTTCGCGCAGGAGCTCGCCAAGAAAACGCGCGCTAGCATCGTGTTTTTGCAAGGCGACCGCAAGATCGGCCAGGCCTCGAGCGACGAAGAACTCACGTCGGGCGTGTTCGAGGCTGCCGCTGCCGACGGTCAGAAGCTCGCGGCGGACGACTACAAGGAAGGCCAGCGCACCGAGTTCCGGCCGCTGCTCGCCAACAAGACCGAAGCCGCCGGCGCCATGTTCGTGCGCTTCCCCGGCGAGGCCGGCACGCTGGGCGCCAGCTACGGCGTGCTGCGCCGCCAGGCCACTCACGGCGGCCCGATGGACTTCATCACCACCGCCACCGAGACCGACAAGGCTCGGGTGAAGCGCTGGCTGATCGCCCTCCTGGCGCTGGGCCTCGCCCTGATCGGCATCGCGCTCACCTTCCTCGAGCACGGCCGGCCCCTGGCCGAGCTCCGGCGTCAGTCGGCCAAGCTGCGCCAGGGAAAGCAGGACTCCTTCCAGCTGCCACGTCTCGCCTCGGACTATCGCGCGGTCGGCGGCGACGTGAACGGCGCCATCGAGCGCATCGTCGAAGGGCGCGGTGGCGTGGTCGCCAAGAAGCCGGCCGACCTGCAGTCGATCCTGGGTCCGGGCCCCGCGCAGGGCTCGATGAGCGCGTTCTCGTTCCCGGGCAGCCAGGGCCACGTGGGCGCTCCGACCTCGTCCCCTGGAACCGTTCCGCAGCCGCCCCCCAATCCGCCGTCGGGCACAGGCAACGCACCGCCAGCTCCGAAGGGCGGCTTCGCACCGCCGCCGCCCAGGGGCGCGCCGCCTCCCAAGGGCGGTGTTGCACCGAAGCTCGCGCCGCCGGCGCCCAAGCTGGTGCCGCCCTCGTCCCTACACCTCGACGACGACGACGATCCGGACGATCAGGCCACGCGCGTTGGCGCCGCGCCGGAGCAGGTACTCGCCGCGGCCGCGCAGATCCGCAACGACGCAGCCGCGTCCGGCGGCGGGGTCCACGACGCCGCGACCCTCGAGGAGTGGCGCACCGTCTTCGAGGACTTCCTCGCGACCAAGAAGACCTGCGGCGAAGGCGTCGATGGGCTCACCTTCGAGAAGTTCCAGACCACGCTGCGCAAAAATCGCGACGCGCTCTTGCAGCGTCACGGCACCAAGCGCGTGAAGTTCTCGGTCTACGTGAAGGAGGGCAAGGCCGCCCTCAAGGCCACGCCGCTCAAGGAGTGAGAGGCTCGCCGACCTGCCTCACGAGTTGTGGTAGGAGCCCCCACCGATGACCACGTACGTCCTGCTTGCCGTGGGCCTGGCCACGTTCGCGATCCTCGCGCGCCTCGTGTTCGACCGGCGGCGCAGCTGGGGCTGGCGCGCGTTCTTCCTGATCCTGCTCCTGCCCATCGCGGCGGGCGCCACGCTTGCGGGAGCCCTGCACTTTACCTCCGAGCAGGGGATCGCGCCGCACGAAACGCAGCGCTCCCTGTTCGCGGGCGTGCAGTATGCACGCAGTGTGGTCGGCGTCCCCGACCCGCAGGTTACCCACCTCGTGCGGATTGACCTCGGCAGCAAGGGCCTCTCTTTTCTGGTCACCCCGGGCGACGCCGGCAAGCTGCTGCCGCTGCAGGCCAAGACCGCGAGCGAGTTCCTCGTCGAGCACAAACTCGAGGTCGGCATCGTGTCCGGGCAGTTCGCTCCCGGCTACGGCAAGACGCCGTGGGACGAGCCGCTGGCATCCTCGTCGTACGTGCGCCCGAACGGCCGCACCGTGTCGCGCACCGTCGAGTACGGCAAAGGCGACTCGCCCAGCACCTTGTACTTCACCGACAAGAACGAGGCCACCATCGGGCGTGCACCTGCCAACGTGTACAATGCACTCACCGGAGACTGCGTGCTCGTCGGCGACAGCCAGAACCACGAAGCCTGCCCGTTTGCGGGCGATCGAATCGCTCGATCTGCCGCGGGTCTCGACGCCGCGGGCAAGACGCTCGTTCTCGCCGTCGTAGACGGACACCGCAAGGGCGTTGCTGGCGGCATGAACGCGGTCGAATTCGGCGCCTGGCTACAGACTCAAGGCGTCGCGCAGGCCGTGCAACTCGGCGCGGGTCCTCAGGCCGAAATGGTGTGGCGCAACGAAGACGGCGACGTCGAGACGCTCTCGATTCCGATGGGCGCCGGTCAGGCCGGCAGCGAGCGCCGCGTCGGCGTCGTGCTCGGCGTGCAGGCGGCGTCCCGCATCAGCGCGCCGTAGCGGTGTCCTCGCGCACTCATGGCGCACTCATGGCGCACTCCTGGCGAGCCCGGCGAGCCCGGACTCATGGCGTGCGTGTGCCCCTCACGCCCGCCGTGCTGCACGCGGCAAAGCGAAGCTCGGCTTCGTCCATGGTACAGGCCGCAGATGCCGCGCGAGCCTGCGCGCACGCAGCGCCGTGCTGGTCGATGGCGTAGCGGCGCCGCGCGTGGGCAGTGACGAACGCTGCGGGAACGCCCTTTGGCGTCTGCTGCAGCACGGCCAAGGCGAGCGCCGTGGTCGGCGCGCTCGGCTCGGCCGCCACGTCCCACTTCGAACGCCGGGCTTCGTGCTCGGTCGCCCGCAGGAGCTCGTCCTTCGTGCAGACGGGTTCGTTCTGATCGGTGGCGCCTGCGCCCACGGGCGCACCGCCCAGGCAGCGCGCATCGGTCGCGCACGCATCGCGAATCACGATCGTGCGCACCGAGTCCAGGCACGGGGCCGTCTTTTCGCGCAACGAGCCCAACGCCGCGCCCAGCAAAGGATCGCCGTGCGGCAGCGCCGCCGGATCCGAGAGCACGTTGCACGCGAGGGCAGCCCGCGACACGCCGGATGGAAGCGAGCGCAGCAGCAGCGCCGTCGCGAGGTGGTCCAGGCCCACGCCGCGCTCGACGATGCGCTGCGACACCGACTCGAAGTCGCCCGCCAGATCGGTCACGAGAGCGGCCGCAAGCAAGCGCTCTGGGGCTCTACCCGCAAGCACTGGCGCGAGCTCGCGCCGCACGAGCGCCTGCTCGGCTCCGGGCAGCGCCAGGAACGCCGCGCGCCACTCGGCACCTGGCTGATCCGAGACCTGGGTCAGCAGCGCGGGCACTTCGCCGAGCGCTCGCTCGCGCGCGACCTGCAGGACTTTGCCGCGCAGCGCCGGATCGGACCACGCGAGGCTCGCACCGCTCAGGAACGTGATGCTCGCTCGGGCCTGCTCGGGCGTGAGCTTCGGTCCAAAAAAGAGCGACACGGTGCCGAGGTACGCCGGCCTCGACGAGCCGTCTTCGAGTCGCACCAGGTAGACGCCACGAGCGCGCATTTCGGGTTGTCGGCCGAGCGCCGGCCGGTCGCCGATGGGCAAGGGGAACGCATCGGTGTCACCAATCATCACGGCGGTGGTGGCCTGGCCGCCGTCGGCCGCGGACACCACCGTGATCGACGCGGTCTGGTCGGCGAGCGGCGCGTTGCGCTTTTTCTCCTCGCAGGCAGCCAGCATCAGCACCGCGACAGCGAATCGCACCCGACTCATCGCTCGCGACGATACCACGCCGTGGTCCAACGGACGGGGCGCCCTTCGTGCTTGACCTTGGCGCAGGCTCCTGGTCTCTGCTGCACGAAGATGGGGATTCTCTCGCGCAAGCCGATCCACGAGCTCGTACCCGAAGGCGAAGCGAAACTCGCGCGCACACTGGGCCCGGTCTCGCTCACGATGCTCGGCATCGGCGCCATCATCGGCGCCGGTCTGTTCTCTACCGTCGGCACCGCGGCCGCCGGCGGAGAGGGGCACCTCGGCGCCGGTCCCGCCTTGGTACTCTCGTTCGTGCTCACTGCGGTCGCATGCTGCTTTGCTGCGCTCTGCTACGCCGAGTTCGCCGCCATGGTTCCCATCGCCGGATCCGCGTACACGTACGCCTACGCGTCCTTCGGCGAGCTGATGGCGTGGATCATCGGCTGGGACTTGATCCTCGAGTACGCAATCGCCAACGTGGCCGTGGCCATCTCTTGGTCGGGCTACTTCCAGGAGCTCCTGCGCGGCTTCGGCATCGCGCTGCCGGGGTTCATCGGCACCGACTACCGCACCGCCGGCCAGGCGGCGAAACAGGTCGCCAGCGGCGCGCACGATCTGGCGCCGCACGTGCTCCGCGCCGCCGCCGCCTGGGATCACGCGCCGCGCATCGGCGGCATTCCGCTCATCTTCAACGTGCCGGCGTTTCTGATCGTCATCCTCATGACGTGGATCCTAGTGCGCGGCATGAAGGAGAGCGCTTGGCTCAACAGCGCGATGGTCGTCCTCAAGCTGATCATCATCGTGTTCTTCCTCGCGGTCGGCGCCTTCTACGTGAAGCCCGCCAACTGGACTCCCTTCATGCCGAACGGCTGGGGCGGCGTCTCGTCGGCCGCGGCGATCATCTTCTTCGCGTACATTGGCTTCGACGCCGTGAGCACCGCGGCCGAGGAAACCAAGAACCCAGCGCGCGACATGCCCATCGGCATCCTCGCCAGCCTCGGCGTGTGCACGGTGCTGTACATCTTGGTCGCGCTGGTGCTCACGGGCATGGTTCCGTACACCACGCTGGGCACCGCCGAGCCGCTCGCCTCTGCGTTCT
>JAYUXI010000645.1:0-6527 GCA_043753085.1 Myxococcales bacterium
TCGGCCCCCGCCCCACGCGCAGCCGTCACTTCGAACGGCTCGAGCGATCCGAGAATCCGATGCCAATCCGGAACGCAGTCACGTTTTGGTCGTAGCGCAGCATGGTCTCGCCGAACCCCTGGAACAGCTGCGCGTACACGTGCGGCGTGAACCGGAACGACGTGCCGTACGGCGGCCGATAGCGCGCGTCCACCTCCACGCTGCCGGTGCCCCAGTCACGCGTGCCCTTGCGCAGGTGCACCGTCAGGTCCATGTCGTTCTGCCAGCCGCTCCAGCCGTCACGGCCAAGGGAAAACGAGAGCTCGCCGTAGCCGAGGTACTTGTGGATGTCCGGGTTGTCGCGGATGCCGATCCCCGGCGCCCAGATTTTCAGCGCGGTGATGAAGTAGCGGCTGGTCTCGCCGTAGCACGCGAACCGTGACTCGGCGTAGACGCGGTTCCACCCGCGCGAGTCGACGTCCTGACCGTTGGACTCGTGCAAGAGGCCTGCGCGCTCGTGGAAGAACGCGCACGTGGCCGGGGGGTCGTAGCGGGACGGGTGATGGAAGTACGTGTAGAACAGCTCCGGCAAGAAGTTGTTCTCGGCGAACGGCGCGCTGCGGTCGTAGACGTTCCAGCGCGAGCGCTCGGTGAACGCGAAGAACATGCCGTGATGGCCTCGATTGGGCCAAAGATCGAACTTGGCACTGAACTGGAACTTCACCTGGTTCGAGGTGGCGCCGCCGAACCCGGTGAGGAAGTAATTGTCCCGGTAAAGCGACAGCAGGTCGAGCGGAGCCTGCTTCTGCCGAAGTGCGCGCGCGCTGGCGATCCACCCCACGGACTCCGTACCTTCGGCGCGGACTGGACGGCCATTCGGCACGAAGGCCAACGCGGCACAGAACACGGCGAAGAACGCGCCCTTCACCGCGGACCCCGGCGGGTTTGCGCGTCGCCTTTTGCGAACAGGCGCGGTATGGTTCACACACAGGCCACTGGGTGAAGTTTCTCTGCGACGCGTGCAAAACTAAGTACCAGATCGACGACGACAAGGTCGCGGGGAAAACAGTGCGCATGAAGTGCCGCAAGTGCGAGCACTTGATCGAGATTCGGTCGCCTTCTCCCTCCGCTGCCCCGCCGGCCAGCGCGGGTACACCTCGTCCTGACTCGGTGCCGCCGCCGCCTGCGTCGGGCGCGGGCAAAGCGCCGCTGCGTATGCCGCCAAAACCACCCGTTGCGGTGCGGCGGCCGGCGCCCACGCGTCCACCTGTCGCCCCGTCTATGAGCCAGGTGCGCGCGCCCGGCGCGACCCACCCCCTGAGCCCGACCACGCAGACCCTCGCGCGCCCCGGCGTGGCCCCGCTGCGTAGTCGCGCGCCCGCGGCGCCGCAGCGTCCAGGTGCGCCACGCGCGCTGGCCCGTCCGTCCGATCGTTCGGCCCAGCCGGGCCCTGTCGACTCGAGATCCGAGGTCACGGCCAACGCCAGCGCGTTGCAGGATGCACTCAGCGCCAATGCGGCCGCGCTCGAATCCCTGCCGAACGGGCCCGCGGCACAGCAGTGGTTTTTCGCCGTCGACGGCGCGCCGGTGGGTCCGCTCCAAGTCCACGATGTCCGTCAGCGCATCACCGGCGGCACGATCACCGGCGAATCGCTGGCCTGGCGCGAAGGCCTGGGCGACTGGAAAAAGGCCTCGGAAATCGCCGACCTGACCGCGTTGTTCGGCGCGGCCCCACGCAACGGCCGGCCCACCAGCGGCGTGCAGGCGCGCTCGCCCCTTCACGACGACGACGACGGCGACGATCCCGCCACCGTGATGCAAGCGGTCCCCGAGGAGATCGTCCGCGCCGCGCGGCAGGCCCTCGGGGAGCCCTTCGCGCCCGCGCCGAGCCCGTTCCTACCGAACGCGTTTTCGTACGGACACGACGTCGATCCGCTCGCGCCGGCGCCTCTGATGAACCCGGCAAGCACCGCCTTTTCCGTCGCGGCCGCGGCAGATGCCAGCGGCATCGGCGCCTCGGGTGCGTTCCATGCCGGCGGAGAGCCCGTCACGGCGGCCGCCTTCGGCCCCGGCCCCGGCTCGAGCAACCCCAGCTACGTCGATCCGATCGCTGCCCCGCACAAGAAGGGCCCGCCGTGGATTCCGATCGCCATGCTGGCGGCGGCGTTGGCGTTCGGCATCACTGCGGCAGTGGTGATCTTCCTGCCCAAGCCGAACGCGCCCGTGCCCGCAGAGACCAAGCCGCCCCAGCTCGCACCCTCCGCGCGAGCGGTCGACCCAGCCGTGCCGCCGCCGGATCCGTCAGCGCCGATCGCGCAGATCGAAGACTCGAAGGGGCCCGGCACCAAGCCCGCGTCCGGGGGCGGAAGCGGCAAGGGCAGCTCGGCGCCCGCAGCCGCGGGTGCCGCCGACCTGAAGGGCCTCCTCGGTGGCGGTGGCAACACCGTCGGGCCGAGCGCGGGCGGCACCGGCGGCGGCGCCGGCGCCGGCAGCGGCTCGCTCAGCCAGCAGCAGATCGAGAGAACCGTGCAGAGCTACATGCCCGGCGTCAAACGCGGCTGCTGGGACACCTCGAACGCCCCCAGCGGCGACGTGCGCGCGGCGATCACCATCGGCGCCAGCGGCGCCGTGCAAAACGTCAGCTCCACCAGCGGCGATCCGGTCCTTGCGCGTTGTATCGAAACCAAGGTGCGCGGCTGGAAGTTTCCCCCGCCCGGCGGCACGCAGGTGGTCAACGTCCCGTTCAAGTTCCTGCGCCAGTAAGCACGCAACTTCGAGCGCCCGGCGGCCGATGGGCCCTCCGTGCACTCGCTCCCTTTCGTTGCCCTCACCTTCGCGCTGGCCACTTTTCCTCTTCGCGCCGCCGCGGCCCCCGACGTCGCTCCCGGCCTGTCCCTCGCCTCGCTCCACCAGGAAGCGAGCGACGCGCTCGGACGCATCGCCGCCCAGCGTCCGTCGTTGCCGGTGGGCACCTACGTTGCCGTAGATGCCGATCCGGTGCACCCGTACGTCGTGCCGGCCTGCGACGACGACGGGGACGCTGTCGTCGCCGTGTCGGACGCGGCGCTCAAGCTGCTCGAGCACGCCAGCTACGGCCTCGCCCTCGACGACGCGCGCGGCACGCAATCGGTGGCCGCGTACGGCGCGTTGCTCGCGTCCGCGCAGCGCCCAGACGCCCGCTTGATGCCGCCCGGTAGTGCTTTCTTCCACGACGTCGATGCAGCAGTCGAGCGCGCCGCCACCGCGCACTTCCGCGCCGGCCTCGGCTTCTGGCTCGGCCGCGCTGCATCGGTGCATGATGCAGCGGAATACCGCTGCCCGGCACCCGACGTATTCCGCGAGCACGGCGACCGCACCTGGACGATGGCCGAGCGTTCCGTGGCACTCGCCCGGGTCGCCGCGCTCGACCCCGAACGCGACGGCCTGCGCACGGCGTGGGCCCTGGCCGGCATCTTCGCGCTCGGCGGCGACGAACGCAGCGCAGTGGCGGTCGCGGCGCTTGCTCGAAGTCACCCGTGGCGCGGGCCATTCGCCGTGTCCACGCCCGCCGCGGTGCACGCCATCGCCGCCGTCGTACGCGACGCCGCGAAGGCGGCGGCGGCTCTACCGACCGCAGCCGCAGTCGCGAAGCCCGCGCGCGAGAATCCTGTCGCCCGCCTTCGTCGGAGGTACCCATGATCTTCCTGCGCACGAGCGAGCTGCCTTGGCGCCTCTCGGTCGAAGAGCTCCCGCACGGCGGGCTGTGGTTTTCCGGAGCGCCGGATTTCTCGCGGCCACGGGTCGGGATCGTCGGCTCGCGGACCGCGCCCAACGAGGCACTGGCGTTCGTCACCGGGGTCGCCGGCGGGCTCGCTCGACGAGGAATCGACGTGGTGTCGGGTGGCGCGCTCGGTGTCGACGGCGCCGCGCATCACGGCGGCTTGCAATCACCCGACACCGCGAAAACCTGGCTGGTCAGTCCAGCCGGTCTCGGGCTGCCGAGTCCGCCACGCCAGAAGGATCTCTTCGACGAGGTCACGCGACGAGGCACCCTCGTCTCGCAGTTCGAGCCCGGCACGGCGGCCCTGCGCCATCGCTATCTGGCGCGGAACGCCGTGCTGACCGCGTTGGTCGACGTCCTCGTTCTCGTGCAAGGATCGGCGCGTTCCGGCACGCGGCACTGCGCGGGATGCGCCATCGATCGCGGCGTGCCGGTGCTGGTGATGGCCGGTCCGGTCTGGGATCCGACGTTCCATGCCAACCGCGAGATCGCCGCCCGGCGCGGCGCACGCTGGATCACGTCGGAGGCAGAGCTTCGAGACTCCATTCTGCTGGCTACCGCGGCGCACCGGCCGCTGACCCCGCAGACGCCAGAACTCACCCGGACAACCCGCGCCCTGCTTGCGCTGCTGACCGCTGAGCCGCGCCACCTGGATTGGGTCGCGGAACAATCGGGGCTGCCCATGGCAGAGCTATCACCAGTGCTCTTGACGCTATGCTTGGAGGACGTAGTAAGGGAAGGACCGGCAGGATTTTGGGCGATTGGCTCGAAAAGTCCTGGGAACACCGTCTGAATATGACCGCCAAGACCCTCGTCGTCGTCGAATCCCCCGCCAAAGCCAAGACCATCAAGAAGTACCTTGGGGCTGGCTATGAAGTCCTTGCTTCGAAGGGACACGTCAAAGATCTGCCCAAAAAAATGGGCATCGACATCGAAAATGGCTTCACGGAGACCTACGAGGTCATCGAGAACAAAGAGAAGGTCCTCGCCGAGCTGAAACTCGCCGCGCGCGACGTCACCCTCGTGCTGCTCGCAACCGACCCGGATCGCGAAGGGGAGGCCATTGCCTTCCACCTGGACGAAGAGCTGCGCGGCAAGAACCGCACGACCCGCCGGGTCGAGTTCCACGAGATCACCAAGAACGGTGTGGCCAAGGGCGTCGCCTCCCCCCGCGATTTGAACCAGAACCTGTACGACGCGCAGCGCGCGCGCCGCGTCCTCGACCGCATCGTTGGCTACGACGTATCGGCCCTCGTCTGGTCCAAGCTCGCCTTCGGTCTGTCGGCAGGCCGCGTGCAGAGCGTAGCGCTCCGCATCATCGTCGACCGCGAGCGCCTCATCGAAGCGTTCGTGCCGGAGGAATACTGGAACATCGGTGCGGCGCTCACGCCCATCGGACGCAAGGCCAATTTCGTCGCCCGGCTGAACCAGAAGGACGGCAAGAAGTTCGCCGTCGACAACGGCAAAGACGCCGCCGTGGTCAAGAGCGATCTCGAAAAGAGCACGCTCAAGATCGTCAAGATCACCACCAGCGAGCGCAAACGCAAAGCCACCGCGCCGTACAGCACGAGCAAGCTGCAGCAAGACGCGGTCAACCGCCTCGGCTTCGGCGCCAAGCGCACGATGCAGGTCGCGCAGGGCCTCTACGAGGGCGTCGACCTCGGCAAGGAGCTCGGCACCGTCGGACTCATCACGTACATGCGTACCGACTCCACGCGCCTCGCGCCCGAAGCGCAGGCAGCGTGTGCAGAATACATCGTGGAGACGTACGGCAAGGACTACGTGCCGGCCACACCCAACCAGTTCCGCTCGAAGAAAAACGCACAAGAAGCCCACGAAGCGATCCGCCCCACTTCGCTCGAGTTCACGCCCGACGCCGTGAAAAAGCACCTGAAGGACGAGCAGTTCAAGCTGTACCGCATGATCTGGCAGCGCTTCGTGGCCAGCCAGATGAAAGACGCCGTCTACGATCAGACCGGCGTCGACGTGCACGCAACCCGCGACGGCGGGCCCACCTACAACCTCCGCGCCGGCGGCCGCGTGCTCAAGTATGCGGGCTGGCTAGAGGTGTACGGCACCAGCGTCAACGACAGCGAAGGCGGCCAGCTCGCCGGAGAGGGCGACGACGAAGACGCCGCGGCCGCCAGCGGCGAGCACCCGAAGTTGAAGCTCGCCGAAACCGAAGAAGCAACCCTGCCTCCGCTCAAAGAGGCCGAGGTGCTCGAGCTGGTCATCCCGCCCGGCGTTCTGGCCGAGCAGAAGTTCACGCAGCCGCCGGCGCGCTTTTCGGAAGCCACCTTGGTCAAGGAGCTCGAGGAGCGCGGCATCGGCCGCCCCTCCACCTACGCCGAAATCATCAGCAAGGTGCAGGCGCGCGACTACGTCGAGAAGCTCGATGGTGGGCGCTTCAAGCCGTCGCAGCTCGGCAAGTACGTCGTCGACGGTTTGGTCGCCGCCAACCTCGACTTCATGAATCCCGAGTTCACGTCTTCGATGGAGAGCGAGCTCGACGGCGTCGAAGCCGGCCGCGAAGAGCGCGCCGACCTGCTCGGCCGCTTCTACAAGCGCTTCCGCGAACAGCTCGACCTCGGCAAAAAGGGCGCGCGCTGGAACCCCGAACCCGAGCACACCGGCATCACGTGCGAGGTCTGCCACGAAGGCGAGATGTTGAAGCGCTGGAGCAAGAGCGGCTTCTTTCTCGGCTGCGACAAGTACCCCAAGTGCAAGAACACCGGCGACGTCGCGGACGACGGCACGCAGGCCCAGCCGCGCCTCACCGATTACAAGT
>JAYUXI010000646.1:0-6517 GCA_043753085.1 Myxococcales bacterium
TGTACTTCGCCGTGCACCATCTCGATGCCGCCGGCGGCATCATGATCACCGGCAGCCACAACCCGGGCAACGAGAACGGGTTCAAAATGATGAAGGGCAAGGCCAGCTTCTACGGCGCCGACATCGTCACCCTGCGCAGCCGCGTGATCGCGCAGGAGTTCGGCAAGGATGCTTCGGGTCAGATCGAGTCGATCGATCTGCGCCAGCAGTACGTGGCGGCGATGACGCGAGACATCGTCATCCGCGACAAGGGTATGAAGATCGTGCTCGACGCCGGCAACGGCTCCGGCGGTCCGCTCGGCGTCGAGGTGCTGCGCGCCGTCGGCATGTCGCCAGAAACCCTGTACTGCGACATCGACGGCAGCTTTCCGAACCACCACCCCGATCCCACCGTCCCGAAGAATCTCGAAGATCTGGTCGCGAAGGTGCGCGAAACGGGCGCGCGCGTGGGGCTCGCCTTCGACGGCGACGCGGATCGCCTCGGCGCGGTCGACGCCGACGGCACCATCGTCTGGGGCGACAAGCTACTGATCCTGTTCTCCCGCGCGTTGCTGGCCAAGCGGCCGGGCGCCACGATCATCGGCGAGGTGAAGTGCTCGCAGACCCTCTACGACGACGTGGCCGCGCGCGGCGGCGTGCCGGTCATGTGGAAGACGGGCCACTCACTCATCAAGACCAAGATGAAGGAAACCGGCGCGCTGCTCGCCGGCGAGATGAGTGGGCATCTCTTTTTTGCCGACCGCTACTTCGGCTTCGACGACGCGCTCTACGCCAGCCTGCGCCTGCTCGAGATTCTGTCCGAAGAGGGCAAGACCATGGGCGAGCTCCTGGCCGACGTGCCCGAGACCTTCACCACGCCCGAAATTCGCGTCGATTGCCCCGACGAAGCCAAGTTCGCAGTGGTGCAAGGCATCCTCGAGCGATACCGCGCCCGCGTGAGCCAGCGCGAAGACCCGCGGCCCTCCGCCGTCGACGACACCGACGGCGCGCGCATCCAGTTCGGTCGCCCCGGCGCGCCCGCGTGGGGGCTGGTCCGCGCCTCCAACACGGGTCCGATCCTGGTGCTGCGCTTCGAGGCGCCCACTGTCGGCGACCTCGCAGTCATTCGTGCGGACGTCGAGAACGCGGTCGCCGAGGAGCGCGCGAAGCTTGGCATCTGACGAGCCGTGGACCGTTCGGCGCCTTGCCGAATGGGCCGCCCAGGATTTTCGCGCGCGTGGCATCGAAACGCCCCGGCTCGACGCCGAGGTGCTCCTGTCCGACGTGTTGCAACGTACACGCACCCAGCTGATCCTCGACTGCGATCGCGAGCTTTCGGACGACGAGCTCGCGGTGCTTCGTGGCTTGATCAAGCGGCGCCGCGGGCGCGAGCCGCTTGCGTATCTGCGCGGTCACCGCGAGTTCTACGGCCGCGAGTTCCTGGTCGACAAGCGCGTGCTCGTGCCGCGGCCGGACACCGAGGCCCTCGTCGACGCGGCCCTGCGTCGCACGGCGCAGCGGCCGCTCGGCACCCGCGTCCTGGATCTGTGCACGGGTAGCGGGGCGGTGGCCATCAGCTTCGCGAAGGAGCGTCGCACCGCGCGCGTACTCGGCACCGACGTCTCGGACGACGCCCTCGCCGTAGCGCGCGCCAACGCGCTGAAGCTCGGCGCCTACAACGTCGGGTTCGTGCGGGCGGATCTGTTCGACGGCGTGGCCGCCGTGATGGCACGCGCCGGCATGCCGCCGCGCTTCGAGCTGATCACGGGCAACCCGCCGTACATTCCCACGGGGGAGATCGCCACGCTCATGGCAGACGTGCGCGATCACGAGCCGCACCTGGCGCTCGACGGCGGCCCGGACGGTCTCGATCTGGTGCGGAAAATTGTGCAGGATGCACCCGATTGGCTCACGGCCGGCGGCGCCCTGGCGCTCGAGATCGGCGCGGGCCAAGCGCCCGCGGTCGCGGCGTTGTTCGAGGCCCGCGGCTTCGGCGACGTGCGCAGCGAGCGCGATCTGGCCCGCATCGAGCGCGTCGTACATGGCGCGTGGAATCCGTGAAGCGGCTCCTTGCCCTCGTGCTGTGCGCTGGCAGCGCGCAGGCCACGCCCCTCGCCGGTGTGCGTGGGCTCACCATCGGGCCGATCGAGAACACGTACCACGCGGGGGTGGGCTACGGCTCGCCGGCCTACCTGCGCACTCTCCACGAAGCCAAGGCGCAGGGCGCCACCTGGATCGCACTCACGCCGTTCGGGCGTGTCGGCAGCCTGGCCGGGCTCGGCATCGACCCCACGTTCGAGGCGCCGCATGCGGAGAACCGCGTTGCCATCGAACGCGCCGCCAAGCAAGCGCACGCGCTGGGCCTGCACGTGATGCTGGTGCCGCACCTCTGGGTGGAGAGCGGCGAGTGGCGCGCGAAGATCGACCCGGGATCCAGCTTGGGATGGCGCCGCTGGCAGGCGAGCTACTCCAGGTACGTACTGTCCTGGGCCGACGTGGCCGAGCGTGCCCACGTGGAGCTGCTGTCGCTCGGGGTGGAGCTGCGCTCGTGGGTCACCACCACCCGCGCGCCGTCGTTCCTGCAGCTCGCGAGCGACGTGCGGCAGCGGTACCACGGCCTGCTCACGTACTCCGCCAACTGGGACGACGCGGAAGACACGTGCATCTGGAGCGCGGTCGACGTGGTCGGCGTCAACGCGTTCTTTCCGCTCACCGACCACGACGACGCCACGCCACAGGAGCTGTGGCAGGGTGGCGAGAAAGTACAATCGTTGGTGCAGCGACTGTCTTCCGACACCGGCAAGCCGGTGCTGTTCACCGAGATGGGCTACACCACGCGCAAGAACGCGGCGAAGGATCCGTGGGAGTGGCCGGACGCCATGAAGGGCGTGGTGGTCGACCAGAAGGCCCAGGCCGAGGCCTACCGCGGACTGCTCGGGCCCGCACTCGAGAACCCGCGCGGCTTCGCAGGCTTCTTCGTGTGGCGCGTGTATGCCGATCCAGACGACGTCTCGCAGGAATCCGAGCTGGGCTTCTCGCCGCGCGGCAAGCTGGCCGAGGTGCCGCTGCGCGAAGCGTTCGGCATCACCTGGGCCAGCGAGCCGCGCGAGCTGCCGCGCCACGTCGACGTGCGCTCGCTGGTGCCGGGGCTGTACTGACGAGTCGACTCGCTGCGTTCGTGGGGCCGCTTCGTCACACTGGGATCGGATGGATTCACGCAAGAGGCCTTCATCGAGGCAGGAAGTACTGCTTGCTCTGATCAGCTTCCCGGAACAGCCGGCGGATGGGCTCTTCTCCAGCTCGCCAGCCGCGCTTGCGCGAGCTCGGTGCGGGTTGCAAACGGCTGCGGCCGGTCTTTCGTCTCGGCCAAGTACGTGGGCAGGTCGACGATCTCGAAGCCGACATGCTTCGGGTTGCGCGGATCGAACCGGCGCTTGCGCAGGTAGTCGAGCAAGCGTGCGGTCACGCGGACCGTCTGCATCTTGATATCGTGCAGCAGCACCACGCCGCCCTCCGCATATTCGAGCTGACGACGGATGTCTTCGAAGACGCCGTCTTCGTCGTCACGCACCATGTCCTGCGCTTCGATGCTCCAGAGCACGAGCGAATACCGGTGCGCGGTGACCAGGCTCGAGCCGTACGCATCGAGCGCGCCGTAGGGAGGACGGAAGAACGAGGGGGATACGCCGGTGGCGATGGTGATGCGCTCGTGGGCCTCCTCGATCTGGCGCGCCACCTCGGCCTTCGGCAGCACCGTCAAGAGGTAGTGATCGAGCGAGTGACTCCCGATGCCGTGCCCCCTCTCGGCAATGCTGCGCGCGGCGGCTCGCACTTGCAGGGCACGCGGGGTCTCGCCCGCAAGGTACTCGCCGATGAGGAAGAAGGTGGCTTTCGCATGGAACTTGTCCAGCTCACGCAGAAGGGCGGGTGTGGACGTGGGGCCTGGGCCGTCATCGAAGGTGAGCGTCACCAGCCGGCGGCCCGACGTGCGATCCCGGACCGGACCTTCGGACAGCAGCCACGCGCGCTCGACGTCAGCTTCTGGATTCAGTGGATCGGCCGGCAGCGGCGCCGCCGCGGGCTCCCGCGGCGCGAGCGCCTCGGAGACGATCCGCTTGTGCACGGGCTCGCTGGCGCCCGGCAACGCCTTCACCAGACCAAGCGCGGGACCGAGCGCATAGCCCGCCCCGAGAGAGACGGCGGCAGCGACGAAAGCCGTGAGGAGCATGCAAGTCTTGGCCACTTCGCCGCGAAGCGTGACGGGCTGGGCCGCCCCGGGCCAAATTGTTGGTTCAGGAGTCGTTGCCGCAGACGAAGGCGCCTTCGCCTGCACGCTTTTGCCCGTTCACGTCCAGCGGACAGAAGCTGCCGGCGCGCACCTGGTCGATGAGCTGGGTGACGAGACCACTGGTCCAGTCGCGCTGGCCGTCGAAGCGGGCGCGAATGACGCCGCGTTTGTCGATGATCCAGGTTTCGGGGACCATGGTGGTGCCGAACTTGTCCTTGATGACCTTGTTTTCGGGGTCCATCAGCGTGATGAACGGGGCGTCTTCTTTCAGCAGGGACTTCAAGAAATCGCGCACGTCGGTCGCGCTCGCGTCGTTGCTGATGGTGAGCATGACCACGTCGGTGCGCTTTTTGAGTACCTGAGTGAGCTCGGCAAGGTCCGGGATTTCCTTGCGGCATGGCTCACACGAGGTGGCCCACAGATTGAGCACCACGACCTTGTCGCGGAAGTCCGACAGGGAGACAGCCTTGCCGTTCAGATCGTTCAGGGTGAACTCGGGGGCCTTGCGGTTGACCCCGGCATACTGCGGCGTGAGGCCACAGATCGGCGTGCAGCGGCGGCGCAGCTCGCCTTCTTTGGCCATGCCCACGAAGCCATAGACGGACAGCGCCGCGATGCCGATGAATGCCATCTGCACCAGCGGAGCCATGTAGGCGGGGCGTTCGGGCGCAGGCACCTCGACCGGCGCGGGCGCGGCATCGGCTGGGGTGGCGCGGGTTCGCTTGTGGTTGGCCATGCAGGATTGCCAGCGTACCACATCGGCGGCGTTCGTCCGCAGGGGCGAGGGCGCCCGATGCTGTCGCCGGGTCGTCGCACGGCGTTCTGCTTGCTCACTTCGCGGACGCATCCCATCCTGGCGTGGCCAGTGACTACCCACGTTGCAACTGCCCTGGCCATTCGTGACGAGCGCGGCAGAAAGCGCTGCGCAGCACGGGAAAGCTGAGCGATCATCGAGCTGCGTGACGTGGTGCACTTTCGGCTGGGCGAGGTGGATGGGTAGGCTCTTTTGCCTGGCCTCGATGCTGCTGCTCGCTGGCTGCGCGCACATCGCCGCCGAAAAAGTGCCCGGCGAAACCGAGCTTGAAATCAGCAAGGTGACCGTAACGGCCAAGAAAGGCAGCGTCAGCCTGGACGAGCGGCCACTGCTGCCGAAGCTCGGCTCGAGACCGGCCTCTGCCTTCTTCACGCCCCGCCGCTACAATCCGTTCCGGGTTGCCGAGGACCGCCGGCGCATCGAGAGCTGGCTCGGCACGCAGGGTTACCTCGACGCCAGGGTCGATGCCGCGCAGGTCCGGATCGACCCGAACAAGAAGAGCGCGACGCTTCGCTTCGAGTACGACGCCGGATCGCGTTACACGCTTTCCGAGATTCGATTCATCGGCGCGCCCACCGGGCATTCACTCGACTCGTTTCGCAAGGCCAAGCCGGGCGGCCGGGTCGACCTCGAGGAGCTCCGCATCGTGCGCTACGACATGGCGGCCAGCCTGCAACGGGCCGGCTTCGGCCATGCGCAGGTGTACGTCCGGCACTACGTCGACCGCGAGCGCAAGCAGGTCCACGTGGTCTACTTCTGCGACGCCGGACCAAAGACCAAGGTCGGCTCGCTACGGATCGAGGGCCATCGCAAGGTGAGCGAGGCCGACATCCGCACCCGGCTCGGCCTGGCGCCCGGCGATCCGTTCGATCTCGACAAGAAGGAAAAGGCCGAGGCCGATCTGCGCGATACCGCCTCGTTCAATCAGGTGGTGATCGAGAGCAACGCCGACACCGAGATGTACCTCGGCGATCTACCCGACACCGGCGGCGTACTGCCCGACGAACGCATCGCGGACGACGGCTCGCTGCTCCCGAGAAAGCTTCCCGAGGCCCTCGATCTGCTCGTCCACGTCGACGAGGCGCCGAAGACCCGCGTGCGTCTGCGCGCGTCCGCAGAGATGGACCCCACACGCATCGACGTCGTGGCCGGCACCAAGGTGACGGTCTTGAACGCGATCGGTTCGCAGCACCACGTCGTGTTCGATGGTCGGGTCGGGCTTGGCCATCTGTGGCGCGGCACGAGCGAGCAGCCCACCGGTCTCTACGGGGACGCGCTTTTGCGCTACGTGCGGCCGGGTTTGATCGGGCGGCTCGGCGACGCACGCCTGTCGGTGCGCTTTCGCGACGTGTTCTACCCGGGCTTTCACTTGCGTGAGCTCACCACCGGGCCTGGCATGCGGAGCTCGCTCGCCAAGGGCGTGTTCCTCGACCTCG
>JAYUXI010000647.1:0-6513 GCA_043753085.1 Myxococcales bacterium
CTCGGCACGCAAACTATGGAGACCCCCAGCGCGCCCGATCTCACCGGCGAGATCATCTCCGGCTTCACCGACGAGGTGAAGACCGCGGTCATGTCGCGCAGCGAATCCTCGCTGCCAAAGCTGCCGCCGTCTTCGCCCGTCACCATGCAGGATCTGCCCGACTTCGACGAGTCCGGCGACACCGAGGAGCTACGCCTCGACGCCATGCTCGGTTCCTACGTGCCCGACGCCGACGAGGACATCCGCACCCGCCCGTTTCGGCGCGAGCTCATCGCCAAGTTGAAGCGCACCGAACGCGTCGTGCTCGAGCGCGGCGGCGAGCGCGTGGCCGTGGTGCCCACGCTCGTGCAACCTGCACGTACCGATTCACGCACGCCGGACGAGAGCGTGATCGTGGCCACGCCTTCTGCCGTCTCGATCCCCGAGAGCGACGAAACACCGCTGGTGCCGCCGGTCAGCAGCGAGCACGAGGAGGCTTCGTTGATCGACACGGCCACCGTGCAAGCCGCGCTCACCGTGGCGGCACACACGCCCAAGCCCGCACGGAGCCGGTTGCCCGAGCTCCCGCCCAATTCCGGCGAGACCGTGATGATTCGCGCGCTCACCGTGGAGCGCTGGCGCACCCGCGACCTCGTCGTGTTGGCAATCGCCACGGTGCTGGTCGCCGCCGTGGCGTTCTGGGTGTTCTCGACGCGCTGAGCGCGCGAAGCTTCGATTTACGGCAGGGCGAAGGTGGCTACTTCTTCTTCGGCATCAGCACCTCGCGCCCGTTCATGTACGGCACGAGCGCCTTCGGCAGCTTGACGCTGCCGTCGGCCTGCTGGTGGTTTTCGAGCAGCGGGATCAAGATGCGCGGGCTGGCGATGGCGGTGTTGTTGAGCGTGTACGCATACTTCAGGCTGCCGTCGGCCATGCGCACGCGGATGTTCGAGCGGCGCGCCTGGAAGTCGCCCAGGGTCGAGCACGAGTGCGTCTCCGAGTAGGCCTGACGGCCCGGCATCCATGACTCGACCTCGTGTTTCTTGGTCTGCCCGAGGCCAATCTCGCCGGTGCAGGCGAGCGCCACGCGGTAGGGGATCTCGAGCATGGCGAGGATGGCTTCGGCGTTGGCCAGGAGCGCCTGGTGCTCGCGTTCGGCCGTGGCGTCGTCCGGCGCGCAGAAGACCACCTGCTCGACCTTGGTGAACTGGTGCACGCGGTATAGCCCGCGCGTGTCTTTGCCATGCGCACCGGCCTCGCGGCGGAAACACGGCGAAGCGCCGGCGTAGCGGATCGGGAGGTCCGCTTCGTCGAGGATCGAGTCTGCGTGGAGCGACACGAGCGCGACCTCGCTGGTGCCCACCAAGAACAGCTCGTCGTCGGGAATCGAGTAGGCCTCGTCCTTGGAGCCTGGGAAAAAGCCAGTGCCGCGCAGCGCCTTTTCTTTTACGATCACCGGCGGGATGACCGGGACGAGACCCCGCTCGACCAGCGTGTCGATCGAGAGCCGCACCAGCGCAAGCTCGAGAAGGGCGCCCTCGCCCACCAGCGCGTAGGACCGTGCGCCGGCGAAGTTGCGCGGCGCCTCGAGGTTGACCAGCTTCAAGGTCTCCATCAGCTCGAGGTGATCTTTCGGGGTGAAATCGAACGTGCGCGGCGTTCCGACCTTGCGGACCTCGACGTTGTCTTTTTCGCCCTTGCCGAGCGGCACCTCGGGCAGCGGCACGCTGGGCACCTGCAGCATCAGATCTTCGTACTGGCCGTTCAACCGCGCGAGCTCCGGCTCGAGCGTCTCGAGCTCGGTTTTCACGGCCTTGCCCTCGTCGATCAGCTGGGGCCGCTCGTCCTTGCTGGCCTTGGGAATCAACGACGCGATCTCGTTCTTGCGGGCACGACGCTGCTCGAGCCGCTGGAGCTTCTCGCGTCGCACCCGATCCACCTCGAGGAGCTGGTCGAGGTCGAGCGCGACGCCCTTGCGGGCGGCGGCTTCGCGAACCGTGTCGGGGTGCTGGCGGATGAAAGCGATGTCGAGCATGACCTCCCGCACCCTAGCCGCACGAGAGCTCCGAAGTGAATGGATCTCGAGTAAGGATCACGCATGCGCAGCCTCCTGACCGGCCTTTCCACGGCGCTCGTGCTGGCGTTGGCGCCGGCCTTGGCCCACTGCGGCGACGCGGCCGATCCGGCGCTCTCTTCCGACGACGCCGGCGCCAGCTCGGCGGCTTCGAGCGGCAGCGGCAGCAGCAACACCGCGGCCGACGCCGCCGCCGTCCTCGAAGATCCGGGGGAGCGCCAGCCCGAGACCGGCTTCGTCACTCGCGTCGAGTCCTTCACACCCGGCGCGTGCGCTGGTTTCAACGCCGACAAAATGCCCGGCGTCGTGTTCGGCGCCCCGCGCGGCGCCGGCGCGCAGAGTGGTGGGCTCGACGTGGTGTCGCTCGGTACCGGCGGCACCATCGTGCTCGCCTTCGACCCGCTCCGCGTGGTCGACCAGCCCGGCGCAGACTTCACCGTGTTCGAGAATGCCTTCTTCGCGGGCGGCGATCCCGAGCGGGCTTTCCAGGAGCTCGCCGAAGTGAGCATCTCGGCCGACGGCGTGTCCTGGCTCACATTCCCGTGCGAGCTCGACGCAGGCACTCGGCTGGGCTGCGCGGGCATCAATCCAGTGTACTCCACACCAAATAGCGGCATCTCCCCCACCGATCCCGCCGTGTCCGGTGGCGACTCTTTCGACATCGGCCAGCTGGGCGCCACCGGCATCCGCTACGTCCGCATTCACGACCTCGGCACCGCCGCGTGCTCCGGCGCCGACGGGCCCGGCTCGAACGGCTTCGACCTGGACGCCATCGCGATCCGTCACGCCGCGCTGCCGTGAGTGCGCCGCTGCGGAGGCGCACTCCGCCCCAAAACGAAGCCGAGCTTGCGGCGCGCGCGCAGGCGCTGGTGGGTCACACGCTGTTCGAGATCGCCTGCGCGCTGCAGGTGCCCGGCGATCCCCAGGGCGGACTACACGGCAAGGGGCAGGCCGGGGCGTTGCTGGAAGCCGCACTGGGCGCCCCGAAGACCTCGGGCACGACCCACGACTTTCCGGATTTGCGCATCGAGTTGAAGACGGTCCCGCTGCAACCGAGCGGCATCCCTCGCGAGTCGACCTACGTGTGCCACTTCGCACTCGACCAGGCTCGCGCTCTCACCTGGGAAACGTCGTGGGCCCGCGCGAAGCTGCAGCGCGTGATCTTCGTCACCACGTCCGACGCGAAGACGCCGTGGGCGGAGCGGATGGTGCTCGGTGCCACCTGGTGGACCCCGAGCGCAGAACAAGAAGCGTGGCTTCGCGCCGACTTCGACGACGCCGTGGGCTTGGCCGCGCAGGGCCGGGTCGACGAGCTGGTGGCGGGGCGCGGCGTGGTCATGCAAGTGCGGCCGAAGGCAGCGCACGGCGGCGTGCGCACCATCCTCACCACCGACGCCGGCGAGCGCATCGCCACGGTGCCGCGCGGGTTTTATCTGCGTGCACGCTTCGTGGCTTCGGTACTCGGCTCAACCTAGCGGCCCGCCGGGGCGCTTCGCCGGCATCTCTTGCGAGACGCGCGACGCACGCGAGGCGCGCTCCATCGAGTCGAAACGATGCAGGATCTCGGCGCGGAACGCCGAGAACTCGTTGCGTAGCGCCTCGATGTTGACCTCGTTCTTGAGGTTCACGCGGAAGTCGGTCTCGGCCTGCGCGCGATCTTTCTTGGCCTCGCGATTCTGGCTCATCACGATCAGAGGCCCCTGCAGCGCCACCAGGATCGCCAGCACGAGGTTGAAGAACGTGTACGGATAGCGGTCGAACGGATCCGGCACCAAGTTGTTGAGCGCTGCCCAGGCGAATGTCATCGCGAGGAGCGCGAAGATGAACTTCCAGCTGCCGTTGAGCGAGGCGACGCGATCGGCGAGATGTTCGCCCCACGACAGGTTGGCCTCGATCTCCTTCACCGCATCTTTGGACGCGCGCTGCGACAGGAGCGCATTGGTCTCGCGAATGCGCTCGGCCATCTCGCTCAGGATCGACATGGCGGCGCGCGGCGAGCTTGCCAGGTACTCTTCGAACACCTCGCGGGTCAGCTCCAGCAGCTCGGTGTCGAGCACGGTCTCCACGCTGGCCGATCGTGGCTTGTCGTCGAAGAGCGAGATCTCACCGAAGTATTCGCCCGCGCGCGCGTCCTTGATGACGACGTTGGGAGTCTCTGCGTTGTCGCCGGGCAAGAAGATGCGGGTGAGACCCGACTTCACGATGTACATCGAGTTGCCGGCGTCGCCGCGGGCGAACACCGAGACGTTGGCGCGAAAGGTACGCAGCTTCAGGCGCTTCGCGAGCGCGGCCCGATCTGGAGCGCTGAGCCCTTCGAAAAGCGGGATTTGCTGAAGGAGCTCTGCGTTGTCCACGGCGCGCCGATCGTGTCAGAACCGCTAGCCCGCGGGAACTGCTTTCTCGCGTTCTTCGGCCACGTTGGCGACATGCGCGTCTGGAGGTCCGGGCGGCGGGCCGCCACCGTGTCCGCCGGCGCCTGGCCTTTCGTTCCACAGACGGAGCATGAGGAGTGCACCGATGCAGGCGAACGGCACGTAGGTCCAGCCCCACATGCCCCAGCCGTACGCGTCGACCAGCGAGCCGATGGACACCGCCACGATCGCGCCGGCCAGGTACTGCGCGCCATCGAAGAGGCCCGCGGCCGTGGCCACGGCCTTGCGACCGCCGAAGTCCATGCTGGCGGCGCCGCCCACCATCGAGTGGGCGGCCTGGATGAAGAACGACAGGCCGACCAGCATCCACGCGGCGAAGAACGGACCACCCCGGACGAGCGAGAACGCCGCACCCAGCACCGCCATGCCGACGAACGCGACGAAGATCACCGGCGCGCGACGCGACTGGAACAGCGCGTCGCTGGCGTTGCCCGAGACGAGGCCACCGAACACAGCGGCGATAGGCATGCCGACCGACGCGAACTGAAAACAGATGCTCGGCACCATCGACGGGTCGACGCTGGCGTTGACCGCAGCCACGCCGGCGCCAACCGCGAGAAACACCACGCCCACGAGACCGAAGCTGGCCAGAAAGCGTTTGAGCGGCGCCCAATCCTTGCGCGCATCGACCGCACGCTTGACCCGCAGGATGCCGATGATGATCAGGATGGATCCGACCAGGGCGCCGATGTTGTACTTCACCATCACCGCCTTTTGGGCAATCTGTGCACCTTGCACGTCGGTGAGGTACTTGGCCCACCAGTCGTCGATGCCGTTGCGCACGAAGCCGATCATCATGCTGGCGGCGGCCACGGTAAGCGCCGCCTTCGAGAGAAATACCTTCTTCAAGACGAAGGCGATGCCGCCCGACTGCTGCTTCTCGTCGTCGGTCTGGTCACCCGTGTCGAGCTCGCCCAGGCCGGCCTCCGCGGGCGAGTTCTCGACCAGGAAATAGTTGAGCGCGATCAAGATCGCCAGCGCGAGCGCCGGCACCCAGAACACCCATTGCCACGGCAGCGCGCCTGCTATCAGGGGCCCGACGCTGAACGCCAGAGTGCGACCCGACTGGATCATGATGCCGAAGATGCCGGCGAACGAGCCTCGTTCCGACAGCCGGAACCACGCGGCGTTGATCTTCACGATCGACAGCGCGCCGAACGACTGAAAATAGTGGTTCAGGGCCCAGATCACCGAGAACGACGCGATGACCGTGCTCATGCTCATGCCGCTGCGCAGCACGGCGGGAGAGACGATGGTCTTGCCGGCCCACACCGCGTCGGTAACGAGGAACGCCGAGCCGAGGCCGAAGGCGAGGTTGAACAGACACGCGCCCGCGGCGCCGATCAAGATGGCTTTCTTGCCGCCAATTCGATCGGCGATGGGACCGTTGAGGAACACCGAGGCGCCGTAGGTGATCTTGCCCGCCGAGATGATCCGGCCGAGGTCGGTATTGGTCCACCCGAACTTTTGCGCGAGCAGCGCGTTGACCGCGGAGAAGTTGTACCGCCCCATGTAGAACATCGCGTACATGAGCCCGAGGAACACCCAGTTCTGGGTGCGGCGGGCGCGGAAGCGCGCTTCGGCAACTGGGTCGTTCGGCTGCATCGGCGCGCAACCTACGCGGCCTCGGGTGCATCCGTCCAGCTGGTGCCGGACAGGTTCGTGAAGCCCGAGGACACGGGCGCGCACGGGCTCCGCGCCGGGTAGGCGCGGCACGGCCGCTGCTTGGGGGCGGCATGCCTCGACACCACCTGCTGCTGTGCCTCGGTCTGTTTCTGGTCGCATGCGAAGCGCATGGCGCGCGTCCCAGCCTGCGCGAGCTCACGGTGAGCGCGTCGCGCAACGACGTAAGCGGTTACGGCGCCGTCTCCATGGGCATGGCGCAGTTGTCGGTCGGTTTCCAGGCGCCGCCGGTGGAAGTGCACGGCGAGCCGAGACGCACCCCGGCGATCCACGTGGCCACGCTGCCGCGGGAGCTGGTGCGGCGCACCCTCGCCGCGGCGTACCGCGCGGCCGGGGTCGGCGCCA
>JAYUXI010000648.1:0-2641 GCA_043753085.1 Myxococcales bacterium
CGACCGCGAGGTGTTCAACGGCGACATCGGCTTCGTAAAATCCATCGACGCGGACGAAAACAGCCTGATCGTACGCTTCGACGACGAGCGCGACGTGCCGTACGACGCGCCCGCACTCGACGAGCTGGTGCTCGCCTACGCCTCGAGCATCCACAAGTCACAGGGCAGCGAGTACCCGGCGGTGGTGTTGCCGCTGCTGACCACGCACTGGGTGATGCTGTCGCGCAACCTGCTCTACACCGGGGTCACACGCGGCAAACGGCTCGTGGTGGTGGTCGGCGATCCGCGCGCGCTGCGGGTGGCGGTAGGCAAGGACGGCAGCAGCGATCGCCACACCGGCCTGGCCGAGCGTTTGCGCCAGCCCGACCGCGCGCTGGGCTGAGTGCATGTACTCTACAGGCCGGCGGCTTCGTGCAGGCCGAGCGCCAGGTTCATGGCGCGTAGCGCCTGCGAAGCCGCTCCGCCAAGCAAGTTGTCGAGCGCAGCCACCACCACCACGTGGCGCTCCGAAATCGAGATTCCGCCGATGCGGACGCCGTGCTTGCCCACCGAATCGCGCGGCCGCGGTGGGTCGTCCAGCAGCTCCACGAACGGCTCGGCGTCGTACGCCTCGTGAAAGCGCTGTTCGATCTCGCGCTTGGAAATGTCGCGCGCGAGATCCATCGAGACGGTGACCGAAAGCCCGCGAAAGAAGGGCGCCACGTGCGGCATGAAGTGCACGGGCCGGCCCAGCTGCTGGGCGAGCTCGCGTTCGTGGGCGTGGCCGACGAGCGAGTACGGGATCAAGTTGTCGCGCACCACGTCGGGATCGTTGCGCTCGGTGCGCGCGGTGCCAGCGCCACTCGTGCCGCTGACACCGAACACGTGGACCGACGTGCAAAGGTCGAGCAGCGGCGCCGCCACGAGCTGCGCGGCGGTGGCGTAGCAGCCGGGGCACGCGAGGCGGCGCGAGACACGGATCGAGTCCCGAAAGCGCTCGGGCTGTGCGTACACCCAGGCCGGATCGGCGCGGTGGTCGGACGACAGATCGACGACGAGGCGCTCGCCCGCTGCGCCCACCCAGGCGTTGCTCTCGCCGTTGGGGAGCGCCAGGATCACCACGTCGACGTCGCTCTCGACCAGCGACGGATCGGCCGCCTGGTAGCGCAAGGCCGGTGCACCTTGCACGGACTCTCCGGCCTGGCTGCTAGACGTGACCCAGGCGAGTTCCAGCCCCGTGTGACGCAGGATCATCGGCAGCAGCTGCGTGCCGACGTACCCGCGTGCGCCCACGACACCGACGCGCCTCACGGGGCGTCCGCCGGCTTCTTCAAGGTGGCGGGCATCGCCAAGGCGCGCTCCACCGCCGCGCGGATCTCGTCGAAATCGTGCATCTTGCACCAGAATACCCAGAAGTCGTCCGTCTTGTAGAGGCCGTCGGCTTGCTGGGCGTACCAGCCGTTGATCGGATTCTGGCCGCGCGAGCGCCAGAACACCTTGGGTACCTCGCGGCGCATCCGCTGCCAGATCGATCCGCCGACGCCTTCGCCCTGCGCTTCGGGCGTGACCGCGAACTTGTCGAGGTAGGGTACGGGCGCCGCACCGACCTGCTCGAGCGTGAGGATCGCGGTAGCCCGGTACGACTCGGCCAGGTAGATGCGGTACGGCTTCTTGGCCGCGAAGTAGTCGGGGTGCAGCTTGCGACCGAAACAGTCTTCGAGCAGCGCGCGCAGGCGCGCCACGTCGATGTGCTCGAAGCTCTCGTGCACCTGCACGCGCTCGCCGCGGCGCACCAGCGTGCCGGCGCCGCCGTGGGTGAACAGCTCGCGCGCGAGGTGCGCCGGCGACGTGACCGAGGCCGACGAGGTGGGCGGCAAATCCTCGAGCAGCTGGGCGAGCGACGCGAGGGTGCGGCGCGACGACGCGTCGAGGTGGCCTTCGCGCATCACCACGTCGTGATCCTCGGCGAGGTTGACCGCGGACAAAAGCGCGCCGTCTTCCTGGCGGAGGCCGCCGCGCGTGCTCAGGAACACGACCTTGTGCGGGCGCAAGCGCAGCGACAGCGCACGGGCCACGTCGTCTGCGTGAAGGCTTTTGATCAGGCCGTTCGCGGTCTCGCCGAGCGGCGACACCACCGGGATGGCGCCAGCCCGCACGGAGGCGGCGAGCGCGGCGTCGTCGACGCGCACGACGTCGCCCGCTTCGTCGACCTCGAGCACGCCCGACGTGAACGGCCGGGCTCGAGTCCCCAGGTGCTCGAGCGAATCGACGATGCCGGCTCCGGCCGCGAGGGTGGCCTTGCGCGAGACCTCGAGGGCGTTGCCGCCGCGCAGGAGCGCGGCTTCGATCTGCGGGCGAGATCCATGCACGACGATCGGCACGAGCCCGACCGCCTTGAGAAACGAAAGCGACGACGCGACCTCTTCGAGCTCGGTCAAAAGCACGCGCCCGCTCACCTTGATGACCGCGAACTTCGGGGCGTCGACACTGGCGTAGTTGCGCAGGTACTGCGACACCTCGCGCTGGCTTCCCAGATTGCCCAGCAGGCGCACGATGATCTCTTGCGTGGTAATGGTCATCGGCCGGCCTCCAGCATGCTTCGGTACAAGGTGGCGGCGGCGGCGAGATCCGCGAGCAAAACGTACTCGTCCGGGCCGTGCGC
>JAYUXI010000649.1:0-6510 GCA_043753085.1 Myxococcales bacterium
GCATCCGCGAGCACGGCGTGACCTCGCTGGCGGGGCTCGGCGTGCCGAACGTGCCGTCCGTGCCCGAGCTTGGCGAACGCGCGGTCCGGCACTTCGCCAACGTGTTCGGCGTGCCGGTGCGAGCCGCTTCTGCAGCCGAGACCGCGGCGCTGCGCGAGCTACACGCCGCGGCCTGACGGGCTCAAGCCCGCGGCGGCGGCTGGGTGGCGCCGTGGGCGCGAAGGTACATGCGCGCGACCGGGTTTTCGGCATCGACCTGCAACACGTCGCGCCAGGCGGCCCGACCGGCCGCCACGTCGCCCTGCGCCACCAGCACCAGACCGAGCTGTAGCTTCGCCGGCACGAACCCCGGGTTGTGCTGCAGCCCAGTTTCCAGCTCGGTCTTGGCTTCGTTCAGTCGGCCGAGCGCCTGCAGGTGCTGCGCGAGACGGTGCCGAAGATCGGCGAAGGTGGGCGCCATGGCCACGGCGCGTTGCAGCTCGAGCACGGCGTCGCGCACGAGGCCGAGGTCGGCGTACGCCTGCGCAACCTCGGCATGCATGTTGGCCAGCTTGCCGCGCGCGAAGGGCTCGAGCTCCTTGGCCTCCGTGAGCTTCTTGGCCCGCGTGCCGAGCTTGACCAGCGTCGACTGGGCTTGTTCGTACTTGCCGAGATCCGTGTAGGTTACTGCCAAGTTCAGCGCGGCGTCCGTGTACGCCGGGTTGAGGTCGAGCGCGCGCTCGAAGTGACCCTCGGCCTTGGTGAAGTCGCCGCGGTGGTGCGCCAGAAGGCCCATCATGTTGTGCACGTCGGCCACGGCGTCGTGCTTCTCGAGCACGCGGGCGAGGGTGCGCTCGGCGTCGATGAACTCCCTCTTGTCGAAAGATTCCCGACCCAGAGCCAGAAGCTTGCGGAGTTCGTCGTCCATGCGCCGCAGATGATACGCGGTTGCGCGCCTTTGCAAGCCTGGTAAGTCCCGGCTCTCCGTGGATCTTCCGACCGACAGCGCGCTTCCGGATTCTGGGCCGGCGCTCGGCGCGCCGGCCCGAGCGGGGCACCGGCACGGGCTGCCGCACGGCGCGATGCGCTCGCTCGGAGCCTTCGTGTTCATCGGTGCGGCCTGCGTCGGGCTCTACATGCTGCTGTCGCTGCCGGGCTCCGTATCGCCCACCCAGCTCGCATCGGCGCGCCTCGCGGCGTCGGCCCCCGGTGCTGCGGTGGAACCGGCCGTGGAGCCGCCCGCGCCGGCGCCCACCATCCCGCGCGCGGCGGACTGGAAAAACAAATCCGGCTTCGCCGTCGTGGAGGGCAACGTCGGCAACCGGACGGTCACCCAGGCCCTCGCGCGGGCCGGCTTGTCGCGAAACGAGATCGCGCGCCTGATTGCCGCGTTCGGACCCCGCCTGGATCACTCGCGGCCGAAGGATTCCTTCGCGGTGGTGCGCGCGGGCGACGATCTCAGCCTGTTCGAGTACGTGGCCTCGCCCAGGGAGATCTGGCAGGCCACGCGCGAGGGCAGCGCTTGGACCGCAAAGAAGCTCGATCTGCCGGTCACCAGCACCGAACGCGCGCGCTGGTTGTACCTCGGGCGGGATCTTTCGCACTCGCTCACGGAAGCCGGTTTCGAGCCCGAGCTGTCGAAAAAGCTCGATGACGCGTTCGACGGCCACGTCGATCTGTCGCACGTGAAGGCTGGCAGCTTGCTTGCGTTCGTGGTCCGCGAAAAGCGCGTCGACGGCCGATTCGCCGGGTACGAGCAGGTCGACGTGGCGGAGATCGCCACCACCGAAGGCCCAGTCAGGATTTACGCGTTCGACTTTGGCACCAAAGACAAACCCGAGCGTGGCCACTTCGACGCGAGTGCGCGCCAGCCGGCGCACGGTGGTTGGCGGATGCCCATTGCGTTCGCCAAGGTCACGTCGCCGTTCAACCCGAAGCGGCTGCACCCCGTGCTCAAACGCGTGCAGCCGCACAACGGCATCGACTTCGCCGGCAGCACCGGCACGCCGATCTACTCGGTCGCACCCGGTACCATCACCTTCGCCGCAGACTCGGGCGCGTGCGGCAACATGGTGCAGATTACCCACGAAAATGGCCTGCTCTCGTCCTACTGCCACATGTCCCGATTTGCCCAAGGCGTGTCCAAGGGCGACGTGGTGCAGGGGCACGAGCTCATTGGGTACGTCGGCAGAACCGGCCGCGTCACCGGTCCGCACCTGCACTTCGCCGTCAAGAAAGGGGGCGTTTTCATCGACCCTTCCAGCTTGAAGATTGGCGGCTTTCGGGTGATTCCGGCTTCGCAGCGGCTGCACTTCACTGCCCGCAAAGGCGAGCTCGACGAGAAGCTGGACGCGGTGCCCAAGCCGGTCGCGCCGCCGGCCGAAGACATTGCCGAGCCAGTCGCGGAACCGGTCTTCCAAGACGAAGCCGAGTAGTGCGTTCGCACCCGCGCGTCATACCCGGGCGTGAGCCTCGAAAAGACGGCGGCATTGCTTGTGATGACGAAGAGGCCAGGGTAGCTAGAGGCGGCGGATGGCGAAGTTCACACAAGCTGCCAAGGTCGGAGCGTTCTTCGTCGGCTCGGCCGCGGCAGCGTTGCTCGTCTACAAGACCGTCGTGCCCAAAGGCAGCGACGGCCATTCGTACGTCGTCCACGGGTACATCAAGGACGCCACCGGACTCGCCAGCAAATCGCGCGTGACCATTGCCGGCATCCCGGTCGGCACCATCGACTCCATCAAGCTCGAGAACGGCCAAGCCCGTGTCGACGTACGCGTCAACGCCGACACCGGCCTCTTCGAGAACGCCACGATGGGCAAGAAGAGCGCCTCGCTGCTCGGCGAGTCGATCATCGTGCTCACCGAAGGCACCGAAGATCAGCGCAAGCTGAAAGACGGCGACGAGGTGAAGGTCATCGTCGAGTCGGCGTCGATGGAGCAGATCATGAACGACGTCGCGCGGATCGCCGACCGCGTAAGGGTCGTATCCGAGCAGCTCGCCGAATCTCTCGGTTCCAAAGAGGGCGGCGACAACATGAAGTCGATCCTCGTCAACGTGGCGCAAGCCACCGAGGCACTCAACAAGACGGTCCAGGAAAACCGTACGACCATCCACGAGACTTTGCAGAACGTCGATCGCATCACCGGCAACAGCGAGCCGCAGATCGCCAAGATTCTCGAGAACATTCGCGTCATCACCGACGACGTGAAGGGCCTGATGGCCGCGCAGAACAAGGACGGCACTCCGGGTGAGCTCCGCACCACCGTCGAGCGCGTCAACCGCGCCTCGTCCTCGCTCGAGAGCGCGCTCGGTCATATCGACTCCGTCGCCGCGCGGGTCGATCGCGGCGAGGGCACCGTCGGGCGCCTCACCAAGGACGAAACCCTCATCGACGAAGTGCAGGGCGTGGCCGAAGGCGTGAACGACTACGTCGACTCGCTTCGCCGCCTGCAGGTCGTGGTCGGCATGCGCAGCGACTACAACTTCCTGGCGAACACCTTGAAGAACTACGTGTCGATCCGGCTGCAGCCGCGCGAAGACAAGTACTACGAGATCGAGCTCATCAACGATCCGCGTGGTCTCACGTCGTTCAAACAAGAAGACATTTCCACCACCAACCCCAACCAGCCCTCGAACTACCGCACCGTCACCACCACCACCACCGACGCGTTTCGGTTTTCGTTGCAGTTTGCACGTAGAGTGGGACCGTTCGTGGGCCGCTTCGGCCTCAAGGAATCCACCGGCGGCGTCGGCCTCGACGTGAAGCTGCTCAACGATCGGTTCGAGCTCATCACCGACGTGTTCGGTTTCGGTGAGACCGTTCGGCCGCGATTGCGCCTCGCCATGGGCTACGAGTTTCTCACTCGGTTTTGGCTGCTTGGCGGCGTCGACCACGTGTTTCTAGCCGACCGTCGCGACTACTTCCTCGGCCTACAGCTTCGCTTCACGGACGACGACCTCAAGACGATTCTGCCCTTCGCGGGTGGCGCCGGCAGCGGCGCCGCGAAGTAGCTCTACATCCAGCCCACGATACCGCACGCGAGGAGCACCTCGGTGGCGCGGGTTACGTCGTCCGGCGAGACGGTGGCGGTGCCCTGCGCGCTGCCGAGCAGGTCGCGCATGCTCTGCGGCTCGCGCAGCACGCCGAGCACGTGCGCGAACGCCGGCAAGTGCACGCTGGGGTTGGACCGGGGCGCGTTGACGATCTGTAGCTTCTTGTCGAGCGAGGCGCGCACGGTGTGGCCGAATTCGGTACGCTCCGAGAGGTCCGCGCCTGCGAGCATCAGATTGAGCAGGTCGAGATCCAGCGGAAACTCGACTTGCGGCGTCTCGAGCGCGCGCCGGAACGACAGGCTTCCCTCCTCCCAGCGAAACAGATCGAGCACGCGGTCGCGTCCCTGGGCGCGAATGGCACGGAAGATCTCCATGGGGTCGGCCAGGCCGAGTGCGATCAGCGTGTCGCCCAAATGGCCGCCGTACTGGGGAAGCGCGGCCAGTGCGAGCTCCAGCTCGCCGCGATCCAGCAAGCCGCGCCGGCACAGGTACTCGCCGAGCAGCTCGCTGCGCTCGCTGGACTGCACGTGGTGCAGAGCGCCTTGCAGCACGTAGATCTCTTTCCGGCTGTGCGGCTGGGTGCGCTCGGCCAGAAGGACGCCGGTTTCCTCGTTGCGGTACAGCGTGCCGAGGATCTCGAGGATGCTGTGCGCGTTGCCGCAGACGACCGGCTCCTGACCCGTGGGCGGGCGCTCCGTCGGGCGCTCCGAACGGAGAAACCGGGTGAGGCTCGGCACGTCCTCGATCAGCACGAGGCCGCGCGACTCGAGCTCGAGGCGGTCGGTGCGGTCCATCTCTCCCGTGACCAGTGCCTCGACCAAGCGCGCGTAGCCGTACGGACCGAGCACCGAGCCGTCGCTGCGGTGCACGCGCGCGAACAGCACCGGATAGCGGTTGGTCGACGCTTCGAGTGTGGCGAACTCGTGTTCGGCCGCGACCGGCGCGGTGGCCAGCGGCTCGCGGACGTGCGGGAGGCCGTGCGGATGCGCCCCCGCCACCAGGGCGCCGCGCGCTGGTAGGCCGCGCACGGGAGTCGTCGCCAGGTGGGTCTTGGTGCCGTGCTCGTGGCGCTCGACCTCGAGTGCGAGGGAAGCGCGCGCGTCGTGAGTGCGCATGGCGAATGGTTGCAGCGCGGCAGCCAAGCTGCGTGCGTTCTGCACGCGTTCCGCCGGGGTGCGCGCCAGCGCGGTCCGCAAAATCGGCACGAGCGGCGAATCCAGCGCGAGCAGTGGCTCGATGCGGGCGTCGCGGATGGCCAGCAGCACAGTGAGCTGGCCTTCCGCTGAAAACAGCGGATGGCCGAGCAAGAACTCGGCGATCACGGCGGCCGCGCTGAACAGGTCGGCGCGCTGGTCGGCGGCGTCTCCCGAGACTTGCTCGGGCGCCAGATAGCCGAACTTGCCCTTCATCGAGGTGCCGGTCTGGCTGCGCCACTGCGCGTCGTGCAGCGAGTGCGCCAGACCGAAATCGCCGAGCTTCACCTGGCCTCCGCGCGAGAGGTAGACGTTGGACGGGGTGACGTCGCGGTGGACGATGCCGAGTGCCTTGCCGCCCAGACCGCAGGCTTCGTGCACGGCGGCGAGGCCTTCGAGCATCTCGCAGGCGACCCACGCGACGAGAGCTGGATCGAGCGAACGGCGTTCGTGCCGAAGTCGCCGTAGCAGCCGATCGGCGTCGATGCCGTCCACCAGCTCGGTGATCAGATACGACTCGTGGCCTTCGCGACCGAAGTCGAGCACCTTGACCACGTTGGGGTGGGTGACGCGCGACTGCAGTTGTGCCTCTCGGGCAAACATCGCGCGGAACTTGGCGTCTGTCTGGAACTCGGGGAGCGGCCGCTTGAGGATGAATTCGGGCGGAAAGCGGATGTCCGACACCGCGGAACGAGCCAGGTAGACTTCGCTGGTTCCGCCCACGGCGATGCGGCGTTCCAGTGTGAATGGGCCAAAGGTTCCGGATCTAGACATCAAGCGCCTCGACTGTTCGTGCAGTGGCGTCGCAAGCACGGTTGCGGATGAGAGTACCTCAAGTGCACGGCCGGTGTGCGCGAAGCGGTGCAGCCATGTAAGCTTGCGCCCGTCGTGTACGTCCCGTCTTTCCGCACTCTGATTTTCAGCTCTCTCATGGCGCTCGCAGCCTGTGAAGGTTGCAAATCCACAATTCATCCCGGCGAGCGCGCCGAGAGCCCGCAGCCGAGCGCGCCCACCCTGCGCCTGTACCTGGTGTCGGATCTCGCCGGTGCGCTCGAGCCCTGCGGCTGCGTGAAAGACCAGCTCGGCGGGCTGGATCGGTTTCTCGCCCACTCCGAGGCAGAAGCAAAGCGCGGCGTGCCCTACGCCACGCTCGCCGCCGGCCCGCTCTTCTTCATGGACACCACCCTGAGCGAGGACCGCAAGGCGCAGGAGCTGACCAAGGCAGAGACCTTGGCCGATGGTCTGAAAAGGACCAACCTCCTGGCCTTCGCGCCCGCGGCCAACG
>JAYUXI010000650.1:0-2634 GCA_043753085.1 Myxococcales bacterium
ACGCCGCGAACCCCGGCGACATCACGCCGCTCCACGTCTTGGTCACCCGGTGCGACGGCGGGATCCACGACCAGATCTGGTAAAACCACACCATCTTCAAGATGGCGCACACCGCGAGGGCCACGAAGGCCAAGCCCAGCAAGCCGACTCCGGCAAAGAAACCCAGACCAGGCGTTGCGCCAGGCTCGTCCAGCGAAGCCAGCGAGAACCCCAGCAAGACGGCGCCCGCCGCCAGCAGGACCGCAGGCGCGATGGCCGACGCCAGATGGAAGCTCACGATTGCTTGGCTCGGCCGCTCGGACTCGGGCGTGGTCGACGGCTGGGGCATGCGGTAGCCCGCGTTGCCCATGCCGTAGCCGGCGGGCGGAGGTCCAGCGAAGGGCGCATGGGGCGGACGCGGTTGGTTCATTGGCCCAAGCCTAAGCCCACCTGTGGCCATCCCGCAAAGCGAGAGTTCGCGGCGCTGCAACCAGGCGCGCTAAGGTGCGCGGGCCGTGACTACCCCTCTGCGTTCGACTGGTTTTTCGATGCCAGTGGCATCGATGGATCCGAAGGCTGCAGGCGAGATCGTTCGCGTCGCCTTCGGCGATCCGAAAACGCCGGCGACCGTGGCCGACGTCGCCGTGAAGAGCGGGCTCGCGCTGCGCGATGCCGAAGCGGGCCTCACGTACCTCATCAAGCAATACCGCGGCCACCTACGGGTCACCGAAGACGGCCAGCTGCTGTACTTCTTTCCGCAGGGTTTCGAGCAGCCCTGGATCCAGCGCGAACGCTGGGAGCGTATCGCGGCTGCCGCCGGCCGCGGCGTCCTGGGCACCCTCCGCTTCGTGGTCCGCGCCTGGCTGCTCATCGCGCTCACCTTCTACGCGCTGGCCTTCATCGCGATCCTGATCGGGCTCTCGCAGAACCGTGATCGCAACGACAGCCGGCGCGGCGGAGATCTCGGCGGCGCGCTGTTTCGCGCTCTTTTCGACGCCATGTTCTGGACCTTCCACCCGTTCTCGCCGTTCGCGTACCGCCGCTCGTGGGGTGGCGAGCGGCAGCAGCGCGAGCCCAGCGTCCCGCTGTACGAGAAGGTGAATCGTTTCGTCTTCGGCCCCACCGTGGCACCTGCCGATCCGCATGCGAAGATGGCGCACCTGCTCGAAGCCATCCGGGCGGGCAAAGGCCGCATCGGCCTGTCCGACGTGCTGCGCGTGACCGGACTGCCCCGCGACCAAGCCGACGGCATGATGGCTTCCCTCATGCTCGACTACGAAGGCGACGTCGAGGTCGGCGAACGAGGCGGCATCTACTACCGGTTCGAAGCGCTGCGCAAAACCGCGGCCGCCACGCCCGCAGCGGGGCAGCCGCCCGCCGCGTGGGACGCCATGCCCACGGCGCGCCCGCTCACCGGCAACGCGATCGGCGCCAACTTGTTCGTGGGGCTGCTCAACGGCTTCAATCTCGCCATGAGCGCGTTCGTGCTGTCCACGGATCTCACGCTGGTGGATCTGCTGGTGATGTTCCACAAGCGTGTGCCGGTGTGGATCCCTACCGGCGGCGTGCCGGTGCTGTTCGGGCTGGTGCCCCTGGTGCTCTCTCTCCTGGTGTTCGCCGTGCCGCTCGCGCGCGCTGTCGCCCGACCGTGGAAGAACGCGCAGCGGGCCAAAGAGCGCGGACGCCTGGCGATGCTGCGCGAAATTCTCGAGCGCGCCCCGAAGGCGCAACCGGTGAACGAAGACGAGCTGCGCACGGCGTATCGCCTGGCTGCCGGCACCGAGCCGAGCGAAGCGATGATCCGCGAGCGCATCGTCGAGCTCGGCGGCGACGTCGACCTCGAGGGCGGTCTGCCCATCCAGTACCGCTTCCCGGACCTGGAAGAAGAAGCCGCAGCCGTCGCCGAAGAGCGCGAGCGCGCCGCAGACGAGGAGGCAGAGGTGGGCGCCGTCATTTTCACGAGCGAGAACTGAACCATGCAGGATGCACGAGTAGCCCGCGGAGCCATCCTCGCGATGGCCCTGGCACTCGGCATCGCCAGTCTCTGGCAGGTCACCGAACAAGACATCTTCTGGCAGATCCGCGCCGGCCAGGAGCTGTGGCAGGGTCGCGGGTTTCCGGAGGTCGACAGCTGGTCGTTCACGGCCGCCGGCAAGCCATGGTGGAACGTCCAGTGGCTCAGCACCATGCTGTTCGCCGCGGTGTGGCGCCTCGGCGCGCCCGGCCTCGTCGCCGCGCGTGGGCTGCTCGTGGCCCTGCTGTTCTGGCGCGCAGGCGAGCTTTCCTATGCGTCGCTGCCCGGGACTTCGCCGATCCGGCGCCTGGCGATCACCGCCGCGCTCATGCCCCTGGCGTGGACGGCCATGGCGTTTCGCCTGGAGCTCCGCTCGGACACGCTGGTGTTTCTCGTGTTCGTGGAGGTCCTGCTGCGCCACGCGCGCGGCACGCTGCGGGGCTGGCAGCTGCCGGCAGCCGTCGTGCTCGCGGCGAACCTGCACGTCGGCACGGCGCCCTTCGTGGCGCTGCTCGCCGTCGCGCTCTGCGCTGGGAACGAGGCGTCGTGGCAGAGCCGCGTGGGCACGGCGCTGAGCTCGTGCGCGGCGCTGTTCGTCGCGCCGTACCACGTGCGGGTGCTCGGCTTCTGGTGGCGGCACC
>JAYUXI010000651.1:0-6478 GCA_043753085.1 Myxococcales bacterium
GCGAAGGCGTCGGCCAGTGAGGCCGCGTTCTCGAGGCTGCCGAGCCGCACCTGCGCGCCGAGCTCGGCGACGTCCGGCGAGGCTTTTCTGCAGAGTGCAAGTACTTCGTGTCCGGCGGCAACGAGCGCCTTCACGGTGTGGCGCCCGAGATACCCGTTGGCACCGGTGACGACGACGCGTTCTTTCGCGGTCATGACGTGGCCTCACCCAGCTGGAACAAGCGCTGGAACTCGAGAAGCAAGCCGACGTCGTTGGACTTGACGAGGCCGGTCAGGAACTCGGAGGCGCCCGGAATGTAGCCCTCGCGCACGATGCGCATGAACATCTCGGGCGAGGTCTTGAGCACGCAGTCGGCGGTGCCGCTGGCGGGTTTGCCCTGCTGGATGTCGCAGCGCTCCTTGTTCACCAGGACGGTCCACTTCGACGTGTCGTCCTGGCCGAGCGTGAAATAAAACGACACGGGCTTGTTCACCGCTTCGGGCGCGAACTTTCCGGAGAGCTCCTTGAAAAGCGCCACGAGCGGGTTCTCGCGCGAGGCCTCTGCGGCTGCTTCGGCCTCGGCCGTGTTCAGCGTGGAAAAGTCGAGGTTCTTCTCGTCTTTCAGGGCAATCACGGCGAGTCGCGCCAGCTTGGCGACCTCACGCGATGCCTCCATGGGCGACACGTTCGCGGTGAGGCGCCTCATGTCGGCCACGGAGAAGACCGGCCCGACGCGCGCCACGAGGCCACGCTTGGTGGGGATGCGCGAGCCTTTCGGCATCGATTCGTGCGTGCCGCTCAGGTACATCGGCAAGATGTCTACGCCGTAGTGCATGGCCAAGTGGCCGATGAGCGGTTTGAACTCGTGGATCTGCCCGTCGGGAGAGCGGGTGCCTTCGGGGAAGATCAGCATCGTGCGGCCCGACTCGATGACCTCGCGCGCACGGCGCTCGGTGGCGCGCAGGCCGCCCTTGCGATCGATCGCCTGCAGGTTGGAGAAGTTGGCGAAGAACGCCTTTTTCCAGGGCTCGCGATCGAAGAAGTAGTCCTGCGCCGCGAGCGAGACGATCTCCTCGCCGTACTTGCCGAGCGCGTGGCGCACGAAGCCCATGTCGAGGTGGCTCGCGTGGTTGGCCACGACCAGCACGTTGCGGTTGTGCGGGATGTTCGACGCGCCGACCACGCGGGCGCCCATCATCTCGCCGTAAAAGAAGTCTTGCAGCATGCCGATGGCGGCCTTGCCGCGCTCCTGCACGGCGGCGGGCAGGACGACGTCGCCCACGCCGGTGGGCAGCGACATCATCGACGTGGTGTGGCGGCCCTGGATGGCGTAGCGCGACGACGTGGTGGGCGGCCGCAGCGACGGCGGCGCCACGACCCGCACCAAGCTCTCGATGTCGGCCACCGTGATGCAAGCCGTCAGCGCCTGGGGGTCGAGCGTGCCGAACTTGGTCTCCAGCGCCACGAGCAGCTCGGTGAGCGACAGCGAGTCGAACCCGAGGTCGCCTTGCATGGTGCTCGAGGCATGGATGGTGCCCACCGCGATGCCGCGCACCGCGGAGATGGCGACGCGCACCTGCGACGTGGCGCTCGCTTCGTCTTGCTCCGGACGTTTCTGTGCATCCTGCAGGCGAACCAGCTGGGCGCGTACCTCGGTGCGCTTGACCTTCTTGGTGGCGGTGCGGGGCAGGGGCGCCTCGAACAGCTGCACCAGCTGCGGCTGCTTGCCGTACGGCAGCTTGCTCAGCGCCGCGCGCAGGCTCTTTTCGGCGCGCTCGTTGCGTTCTGCGCGGGGCAGCGCGTCGTTCTTGGGGACGGCCACGCAGGCCAGGCGCTCGCCGCCGGAAGGAACCTCGATGCCGAGGAACGCGAGCTCTTCGACGTGCTCGACGTGGCCGACCAACCGCTCGAGGTCGTCGGGGTAGATGTTCTCGCCGGTCGCGGTGACGATGACGTCTTTCGAGCGGCCGACCAGCACGAGCTGACCTTTGCGATCCAGCTTGCCGAGATCTCCAGTGCGGAGCCAGCCGTCTTCGAGCACCTCGCGGGTGGCTTCGTCGTCGGTGTAGCCGAGCATGATGTTGGCGCCCTTCGCCATGACCTCGCCGACACCGTCTTCGCCGGGCATGTCGATGCGGATCTGCACGCCGGGAATGGGTTTGCCGACCTGACCCGCGGACGTGCCGGGTTTGGCGACGGTGAGCACGGGTGAGGCTTCGGTGAGACCGTAGCCTTCGGTGAGCCGCAGCCCGATACCCCGGAACAACTTCTGCGTGTCGGCGGGGAGCGCGGCGCCGCCGGAGATGAGCACGCGTACGCTGCCACCGAGCTGCTTGTGCACCGACGAAAACAGCGTCTTGCCGAGGTCGAGGCCGATGGTCTTCTGCGAGAGGCGATTGAGCTCGGCGGCCAGCTCGAACATCGACTCGGCGAAGGGACCCTTCTTCTCGACCTCGGCCAGGATGCGCCGCTCCAGCACTTGCCAGACCGCGGGCACGCCGACCAAGGCAGTGACTTTGGACTCTTTGAGGGCGAGCGAGAAGCGCTCGCTGGTGAGCTCGCCCACGTAGAAGATGCGCGTGCCGCGCGAGAACGGCAGCAAGAGCCCGCATGAAAATTCGAATGTATGATGCAGCGGAAGCACCGACAGCACTCGATCGCGCGGGCCGATCGAGAAGAGCGGCGCGAGCTGCGCGGTGAGCGACGTGAAGTTGGCGTGCGAGAGCCGCACGCCCTTCGGCTTGCCGGTCGTGCCGCTGGTGAAGATCAGGCTGGCAACGTCCGACGGATCGATGACCACGCGGACGCATTCGCCGGCGGTGTCGGCTTGGTCCGTGGTGCCGACCATATCGAGCGCGTGGACACTCGGCGCAGCTTCGCGCACGGCGGCCCCGACGCGCTCGGCCGTTTCGGTGTCCCACACGATCGCTTTGGCGTTGCCTTCCTTGACCAGGTTGGCGAAGGCCGGGGCGTCCATCGTGGGGTCTACCGGGCACACCACGCCGCCGGCGCGCAAAATGCCGAAGTACGAGATCGGCCATGCCGGGTGGTTCTGGCCCGAGAGCACGACGACGTCACCCTTCTGGATGCCGAGATCCTGCAGCTGCTTGGCGACGCCGTGGGTCAGACGTTCGACGTCGCGGAAGGTGACGCGCGACCAGCCGCTGTCTTCCATTCGCGAAAACGCCAGCGCGTGGCCGTGGCGATCCGCCATCTGATCGACCATGGATACGAGGTCTTCGTGCGCCATCTGCGCTTTGGCTTCGCGCTTCCAGCGGTTGTCGAGCCAGGGGATGATCCGGTGCTCCATGGCCGGCATGTGGTCGTTCATCCAGTAGTCGCGCCAGTCGATGTCCTCGGGGCGCCACGGCAGCTTGACGCGGTCTTCCTCGCCCAGACGGGCGAACGCTCGACGCGCGTTGGCGCACGAGAACGGGCCTTTCTGGTTGTAGGTGAAGGGCGAGAACAGCGTGATGATGTCGTGGATGCGCTCCTCCTGCGCCGCGAACGACCGCAGCGGCTTGGCAAACCTGGCCAGCGGCGCCACGCCCCCGAGCACGCCGGCAAGACCCCGCGCGACCTTTGCGATCTGGCCCGGGCCGACCTTGTCGAAACGGGCCTGCGAGACCACCGCGGGCTCGTAGTAGGCCGCCAGGCGGTTGAGCAGCGGATTGCCCTTGCCGGACAGGATGAGCGACTTGCGCTTGTAGAGGCCGATCATCTCGCCGAAGCGCTCGCTGGTGGCCGGGTTCACGTCGGAAGCGCCGAACTGGTACACGGGCGCGTGGGTGCGATCGAGCAGCTCGGCCAGCGCCAGCAGCATGCCCACGCACACCACGTCTGCCGGTACGAAGTCGATGATGGCGTCACGGCCGATGATCTGGTGGTGGCCCTTCATCACCAGGTAGACGATCGGCGCGCTGGTACCGATGCCTTCGTTCCAGCCGGGAAACGGGAAGGTGGTGGTGCTCTCGCAGCAGGCCGGGCGCGCGACCAGGAACGGCAGGCCGCTCTTCTCGATCATCTGCTCGCCGATGCTCTTGGTGTACGTGTACACGTTCGGCCAGCCCCAGTGGTTGGCGCGCTCGATGCCGGCTTCGACCAGGCGAGCGCTGGTGTATTTGCGGCGCTCCTTGGCGATCTCTTTTTGCAACGCCGGCCCCTCGCGCGGCTCGCCGCGCTTGTCGAGGTTGGCCTTGGCGCGCTCCAGGAACTCGCTCTGACGGAAACCGTCGTTTTCGCGGTTGCGAGCTTCGCGCACGATGTCCATGCAGTCGGCGATCTCGCGCTCGGGATCCCACAGATCGGCGCCGAGCTCGGCGGCGCGTGGAAACGGCACGTTGGTGGGCAGCTCTTCGTGGATGAGCCCTTCGCGGTTGCCGACCACGTAGCAGGTGCTTGTATGATACAACGCCACGTCGCCGAGGGCGCGACACAGCGCCACCAGGTTGCGCGGACCACCGGCGTTGGTCTCGATGGCTTCGTCCAGCGGGGGGTTGAAGTCGACCACGCCGGCCACGTTCACGACCGCGTCGACCTTGCCGTGGATGGATTCGATCAGAGCGCCGTCGACCCCGCAGCACGGGTGGTTCACGTCACCGTCGATCGGGATGATCTTCTCGCGCAAAAAGTCCGCGAAGCGTTCGCCGTGTTGCTCGCGCAGGGGATTGAGCGCTTCGCTGGTAGCGACTTCGCTCCAGAAGCGCTCGACCGACGACTTGGTCTTGCTGCTGCGCACGAGCAGGTGGATGGACCCCACGTTCGGGTAGCGCGTGAGCAGCATGACCCAGAAGAGCTTGCCCAAAAAGCCGGTGCCGCCCAGGAGCAGCAAGCGCACGCCGTCGAAGAGCTTTTGCGGCTCCAGCGGGGCCAGACTCTCGGGCGAGACAGCGAGGGACGTGGCGGAAATCGAGGGGCCGGCGGTGCCGTTGGCGTGAGACATGTCGAGGGTCCGCCAGAGCGGTGGGCTGCTGGGACTACCAAAGCCTCACTCCCCGGGCAACGCCCAGGACGGCAATTGCCGGCAATCCGGGAATAAATCTGGCGCCGCCTGCGTTGACACGGGGCCACTCTTCCGCTGTCTTTGGAGGGGCCATGCGTCTAGCCCTTTCCAGTCTCGGGTTCGCGTGCGTTTGCGCGCTCGGCTGCGGCCACGCCGGCGACGCCGTGATCGGCCGTAGCACTGGGCCCACGGTGACCACGACGCGCATGGAATTCGAAGACGAAGATCCGGCTGCTCTCACTTTGTTCGACGCGGAGCTGGCGCCCTACGGCGCCTGGACGAGCGACGAAGTGGCGGGCACGGTGTGGATCCCGAACCCGAACGAAGCGGGCAACAACTTCGTGCCGTACGCATCGCACGGTCACTTCGCGTATGCGGGCACCCAGGCGGCGCAAGGCAAGGCCGCCGACTGGATCTGGGTCAGCGACGTCGCATGGGGCTGGGTCACCTCGCACTATGGCCGCTGGACCTACGTGGCCAAGCGCAGCTCCTGGGCCTGGGTTCCCGGTCGCCGCTACGCCGGCGCCTGGGTCACCTTTCGCGTGGGCACCAACTGTGGTCAGGCTGGCACGAGCACCGAAGAGTGCATCGTCGGCTGGGGCCCCAAGGCCCCGCACATCGCGTGGCGCGGGGAAGAAGCGGTGCGACGCCCCGCCAAGACCGCACTGTTCGTCTATGCGCACGCGAAAGATCTGTTCGACAACGAGCTGTCGTCGCGCTTGCTCGTGGGCGACGAGCTGATGAAGGCTGCCGGCAAGAGCCCCGTCGTCACCGATGCACCGCTGGCGCGGGATCTCGGCCTGGCGATGGCGCCGCCGCCGCCCACGTACGACGCAGGGCTGCGCAAGGCCTTGCTGTTGGCCACCCCCGACAGCGCCAACGCGATGGGCGTGGCGCCCTCGCTGGGCCGCTACCAGTTCAGCTCGTACGTCACCGGTGGCCCCAAGTTTATCGCGCCGCCGCAGCGCTAGCTGCAGACTGCACGCTGGCGTCGTACGCGGACCTTGGCGCTGATGCCGAGAATTCCGCGAGCGCGCCCGGAGTGCCGGAAAACCATCGGTCGTGCCGGGCGCCCCCCCACCAACGATTGCGCTCCTGGCCTACGCCGCGTCTTCTTTCACTAGACGCACGGGTGAGGGCAACTCGGCCAGGACCGCGTCGAGCGCGTGTTCCAGCTCGCGCCGCGTGTCCGTGGTGAGTGCCTTGGTGCCGCGGATCAGGTCGAGCAAGCGCGTGGCCATGCCGCGCAGCGCCGCCCCGTCGCGGGCTTTCTGTTCGTCGCGCGTCTTGGGAAAGAGCGTGGGCTCGAACTCTTTTTTGGCCTTCGCGAGCGGCACGCCGTCGTCGACGATCTGCGTGTAGAGCTTCGAGAACACCTCGGGCTTTTCCATCACCTTGGACTGCTCGTGCGCTTTGCGCAGGTAGTCGACCGCCTGGTAGGTGGGGATCGACTCTTCGAGCGCGTCGCGCTGGAGCACCTGCGGCGCCCGCGCCTTC
>JAYUXI010000652.1:0-2622 GCA_043753085.1 Myxococcales bacterium
GGCGTGGAGTGCCGTCCCGACGGCTCGTGGTGGCGCTCCTTCCAGGGTCGCACCGAGCCCCTCAAACCGTCGCCGTTCGCGCAGGCGCAGCGGCAAGCCAAGACGCTCGTGGGCGAGCTCGCGAGGCGCCTTCCCGGCGCGCCGATCCCGCATCACGGGTCGGCGGTCGTGTTGCCCTTCGCGAAGCTCACCGGCACGCTGCCACTCGGCGCGCGGCGTGAGATCGCCTTCGACGCCAGCGACCTCCCGACCCTCGGCGCCCGCGTGGAAGCCGCCCTCGCGTTCTACGCGCAGCGCCACGAGCCACGCCCACTCGACGCCCGCAGCTTCGCGGCCCTGCGCCGCGCCCTCGAGCCGACCCTCGGCTTCGTCGAGGTCGGCGGGCCCGTGCACGAAGAGGGCAAGCAGCTCGTGCAGCTCTCCGAAGAGCAGCTGCTCGTGCTTGGCGGCGTCGTCGGCGCGGGCCGCGTGCGCGTGGCAGGGTCGGCAGGTAGCGGCAAGACGCTGATCGCCCTGGCTGCCGCTAAGCGCCTCGCGGCCGAGGGCAAGCGCGTGCTGTTCGTGTGCTTCAATCGCGCGCTGGCCACGCACCTCGCGAAGCTCGCGCCGTACGCAGAGTATGGCATCGAGGTAACGACCTTCCACGGCCTGTGCCGCCAGGCGTTCGGCGAGCTCGACGTCCCCTTCGATCCACCATCAGGCGCTGCAGCCGGCGCGTTCTGGGAGCACGAAGCGCCGATGGTGTTGCTCGACGCGCTGGCGAGCGGCGCGCTCGAGCACGTGGACGCCGTGTTCGTCGACGAGGGTCAGGACTTCGCCGCCGACTGGCTCACCGTGATGGAGGCGTACCTGAAGCCCGGCGGCACGCTGGCCATCTTCTACGATCCGGCGCAGGCGATCTTCGGCAAGCGCTCGGGCCTCAGCACCGCGCCGCCCACGTTGCAGCTTACATGCAACTTCCGCAACTCGCAGCGTGTGGTCGACACGCTGCGTGCCCTCGGCGTGACAACGCAGTCGCACCCACGCAGCCCCGAGGGCGAGGTGCCCACGGTGCGCGAGGCGAGGGGAGCCGCGAAGGACGCCGAGGCAGTGGAGCGCGTGGTGCGTGCGCGTTTGCGCGAGGGCTTCGCGCTGGAGTCGATCGCGGTGCTGTCGCCGCACCGGCGGGATCGCACGTGTCTGGCGGGGCTCACGCAGCTGGGTGAGTGGGCGCTGACGGACGACCCGGGCGAGCGACACGGCAAGCTGCTGCACACGACCTTCGGGGCCTTCAAGGGCCTCGAGGCGGACGCGGTGATCCTCACCGACGTCGACGCGGGGGATCCACGGTGTGACCGGGCGTCGCGCTACGTGGCGGCGAGCCGGGCGAAGCTACGGCTCGACGTGATCGCGCGGGGGGATTGGCTGCGGGCGTGATGCCCGCCGTACAAAAGCGGCGCGGGGCAGGACATCGATTCGGCCTAGTCGCGCGACCATCCCTCGTTGCAAACTGCCATGATGTTCGACGACGACGATCTCCGGAACGGCGGTCTATCCCAGAGCGCAATCGCGCGCCTGCACAGTCGTCAATCGGGCGGGGAGTCAGGGGCCGCCGGGTACCAGTACCAACGACGTTACGCACTGTTTCGCGCGCTACAGCTGGCGCATACCGATCGGAGCGCCTCGATCGCACAGGAAGCCCTGTGCCCCGTTGACGACGTCGTCGTTACTGCCGCCACCAGCGAATACGCGCAGTGCAAGATGTCCCCCACCGAGACCTGGACGAGAGATCGGAAGAAGCTTCAGGCGGAGTTCGTTGCGCAATCGAAGCTGCTCCAAAGGCTTGGTCGTGTGCCGGCTCGCCTAGTGTTGGTCGTGCCTGATGCAAAGCGCCGCGCTCTACTCGAGACCAAGCGCCCGTTCGCAGTCAAGGCAGCAAGCGCCGTACCCACGTACGTCGCGTGCCTCGAGCACCCCGCCGTTCCCAGCCAGCCCTGGACTGTGCCCGCGGTGGCGGCGGCGCTGGATTCGCTCCTACCGCCCATCCTCCGTGTCCCGTCCCAGCGGGAGAATCTCTACCGCCGCCTCGACTCCGAAGCCAACCAACCGTGGACCGCGCGCACCGTCGAGGAGCTCTGCATCATCGCCAGCCAGAAGGATCAACGGCTCCCTCTCGTGCTTCCGTGGGGCCGAGCTTGGGCGATAACGGGCAGTGCGTGGACCGCCGCGCTCGATGTCCTCCGTGCTATCCCGAACCTCGTCATGGATACCGCGGGCGACATTTGCTGCTATCGTTCCAATCGATTGCAGGGGTTCGTGGCGCGTTGTGACACCCCGCTTTTCCAGCGCTTCGTCGATGACGTGACCCGAAATCCTCCGAACACCATGATCGAATTCCAGAGGCTCGTTCCATCATGATCGAAGCGGGACGCACCTACGCGGAGTGGGCGACGCCACCGGTTCGCGAGGAATTCGGACGACTCTTGGCAGCGGCGCGAGACCACGATTCCGAGCACTATCGGACGGCGATGACGGCCATCGGCGCCCGACTCGGCGAGGAGCTCCGCGGCATGTTGCCGCCCGATGGCGACATCGTCTTCGTGACGACAGTCGAGGATGCCGACTTTCTCGGGCGCGGTGTTC
>JAYUXI010000653.1:0-6460 GCA_043753085.1 Myxococcales bacterium
TCCAATCCGCCGGTCTACTCCGCGCAGATCATGAAGCTGCCGCACGGCGCAGGCGAGATCGTGCAGGCCACGCCGCTCCTCGCGACGCCGCGGGCGGTCGGCTCTTCGGGCGAGCTCTCGCCCGTCGCGTCGTCGCATCCGCGGGACGGCACCACGTCCACCACGCTGGGCCCGCTCGGGCGGTCACGCCGGCCATCGCTACCCCTGGTGGCATTGCTGGGCGCGTTCGCGGTGGCGCTGGGTGGTGGCCTCGGTTTGCTGGCCGTGCGCATGCGTCCGCCGGCGCGCGTTCTTTCGCAAGCCGTGCCGGCGCAGCTCGCGCCCGCACCCGTGCAGTCTGCATCCGTCGTCCCGTCGCCAGCCATCGCTCCGTCGCTCGCGTCTGCCCCGGCAGAAGTTGCCTCTGCGCGGCCGGCTCCGCCTCCGGTGCCGCTGCGTGGCGCGGGTCGTCGCCGCTTGCCTTCCTTGCCGAACATCGAAGCCAACGACGCAGACGGCAAGGCAGCGCCACTCTGATGCGCGCCGTAGCGATCGGAAACTTCGACGGCGTGCACCGCGGGCATCTCGCCTTGCTCGAGCGCGCGCGCGTCCTGGCTGCGGCGGACGGGCTCACGGCGGGCGCGGTCACGTTCGAGCCGCATCCGGAGAACGTCCTGTCGGGCAAGCGCATGTCCAGGCTCACCGGGCCGCAGCGGAAAGCTACGTTGCTGCGACTCGTGGTGGACGATCTGTGGGTCGAGCCGTTCACACCGGAGCTCGCCCAGGAATCACCGCGCGAGTTCGCCAGACGCTTACTGGCCGGCCGCCTCGAGGCCAGGCACGTCGTTGTCGGCGACAACTTTCGTTTCGGCCATCGCCGCGCCGGGGACGTGGCCACGCTGCAGGAGCTCGGCGCCGAGCTCGGCTTCGAGGTGCACCCCGTCTCGATGCAGAGTGAAGGTGGCATTCCCCTGTCGTCTTCCCGGGCGCGCGCGGCGCTGCTCGATGGGCGACCGGAAGAAGCAAGCACCGTGCTGGGGCGCTACCACGCGATGTTCGGCGAGGTGGTGCACGGCGACGCACGCGGCCGCACCCTCGGTGTGCCCACGTGCAATATTGTGCAGAGTGCAGAGATGTTCCCCGGACGCGGGATCTACGCCGTGTTCGTCGGCAAGGGCGGGCCGGCGGGGGTGATCCAGACCTTCGCGCGCGGGGTGGCGAGCGTCGGCACACGCCCCACGATCGATCCCCAGCAAACGCGCGAAAGTGTCGAGGTACATCTGTTCGACGTGAACGAGGACCTGTACGGGCAGATGCTCGGCGTGGCGTTCGTGCAAAAGCTCCGCAACGAAGAGCGTTACGATTCGCTGGAAGCGCTGACGACCCAGATGCGACTCGATCTCGAGCACGCCCGCGCCGCGCTGGTGCACGCGCCGCTGTCCCAGGTCACCTGAACGCCCCCCTCGGGCTCGCGCTTGGAGCCTCATCCGGTTCCGATCCGCTTTCACTCGTACGGCAAGTGGGGTACCCACTCGGTCATGGACAAGGGAAAGCTCACCGCGCTCTCTCGAGACGGACTCATCGAACGCGCCGAGGCGCTCGGAGTCCGGCGCGCGCGTTTTCTCACCCGTCCGGAGCTGGTCGACGAGATTCTCCTGGCCGAGAGCAAAGCCGAGGGAGACAAGCGCGGAATCACCCGCGGCTTCGTGGGCTTGGCCCGCGATCTGCTGGCGCGTCTGGTCGAGCGCGGCCTGCACCTGCCCGACGCCGCGGAGCGCATTCGCGGCGCGATCCCGCCGCCGCGCCCGCAGGGTCGCGCGTCGTCGATCCCGACGGTCACGCTCGCCGAGATCTATGCGGCCCAGGGTCATGCGGCCCGCGCGGTCGACACCCTGCGCCGGCTGCTGGCGCTCGAGCCCGAGCACGAAGAGGCGCGGGAGATGCTGGCTCGGTTCGAAGCGGAGTTGCCGCCCGCCCCGGCCGAAGGGGTCCCGGCGTCGGAACCGGAGCCCGCCTCGGCCGAGAGCGCGCCGGCCCCGGCACTCGCCGCGCCGCCGCAAGAGCCGCTCTCCATGCTCGATGCCGCGCCGCTGCCGCCGCGCTACGACGTCGACGAGTGCGTCGCTCTGTCGGTCGATCCGTGCACCGTGTTCGTCTACTGGGAGCTGCGTGAAGAATCGCTGCGGCGGCTGGTCGCGCGGCTCGGTGGCGACGGCGTGGTCGCGTTGCGCGTCGCCGTGCTCCAGCCTTCATGGGATGGCCCCACCTACTCGCGCTTCGACTGCGACGTACTCACCAACCTGGGCGAATACTTCCTGCGCGAGCTCCCCGAGGGCGCCGTGGTGCGCGTGGCCGCGGGATACCGAACGTCCGACGGGAACTTCACGCCGCTGGCGCACTCCGAGCTCTTCGAGTCAGCGATGCCGCGCGGCGAGAGCGCTTCGCCGGCGCCGGTGCTTTACTCGTGGACGCTCGATGGCCTGCTCCCGGTGGAACGCACCGGCCGGGAAGCCGCCTTTCTGGCCGAGGCGCTGCACGCCTCCAACGCGCCGGGGCTGCGTGATCTCGCGACTCGATATGGCGCCACGGCGCTCGAATCGTGGCGGCTGCAGCACGGCGGCGACCACGCGCCGCCGGAGTACGTGGGCAGCTCGGAGCACCTCACCGCACGCCGGCATCGGGGCTCCTCGCGCCACCCGTGACCTGTACCGACTGCCGCCCCCGTGTATGCTGCAGCTACATGCGCACGAGCGCGGCGCCCCACGACACGCCGGCCCCGAGCGCGCACAGCAGCACCACGTCGTTGTCCTTGATCGTGCCGGCGCGAATCGACTCGTCGAGCAGGATCGGGATCGAAGCGCTGGAGGTGTTGCCCACCTTCGCGATGTTGGAGAGCACCTTGTGCTTGGGGTACTCCGCGCGGGAGATGACCTGATCGATGATGCGGAGGTTGGCCTGGTGCGGCACCACCCAGTCGACGTCGGCGTTCTTCATGCCGGCCTTGTCGACCACCGCCTGACTTGCAGAATACAGGTTCCGCACGGCCGCCTTGAAGATGTCCTGGCCACGCATCTTGACCTTGTGGTCTTTGCGCTGGAGCACTTCTGCGGAGGCGGGCGACTCGCTGCCACCGCCCGGAATCATCAGCGAGCGCGCGAACTGCGCGTCCGTGAACAAGTTGGTGGCGAGGATCCCGCGATTGCCTTCGGCGGGACCGATGATCGCAGCGCCCGCGCCGTCGCCGAACAGCACGCAGGTGGTGCGATCGGTCCAGTCGATCACGCGGGACAGGAGCTCGACGCCAACGACCAGAATGTGCTTGAAGCCGCCCCCAGCCACGAAGCTCTCGGCCAAGGTGATGCCGTAGAGGAAGCCGGCGCACGCGGCCGAGATGTCGAACGAGGGAATGGTCCGCGCGCCCAGCTTCTGCTGCACGAACGCTGCGGTGGCGGGCATCGGCATGTCGGGGGTGACCGTGCCGACGATGATCATGTCGAGGTCCCGAGCGGTCAGGCCGGCTGCCTCCAGGGCTCGCTTGGCAGCCTCGGTCGCCATGTCGCTCGTCACCATTCCGTCAGGAGCGATGTGACGCTGTTTGATTCCGGTGCGCTCCGTGATCCAGTCGTCCGATGTCTCGACCATGCGTTCCAGGTCGGCATTCGTACGGATATGCGGAGGAACGAACGAGCCGATTCCGAGAATGCGTGCCTTTGGCGGGGTCCTCGGGAGGGGCTGCATCTGGCCCAACTTGCTATAATTTTTCTGTCACGCCAAGCGTGTTACGCGGCGCGGCATAGATTGGCACGCGATGACAAAACACGACAAAACGAAAGAAGCCGCACCGTCTGGAACGGTGCGGCTCCTCTCGAGCGGCGGTCAGGCCCTCTTTTTGAGGAAGGCGACCACTGCGAGGATCAGGAACACCACGAAGAGGATCTTCGCAATCCACGCCGCGGTGCCGGCGATGTAGCCGAAGCCTAGGAAGGCGGCGATGAGGGCAACGACGAGGAAAACGACTGCGTAGTGAAGCATGATGGGATGTCTCTCTTGTGATGGGCGCGCAGGTTTACGCGCCTTCGGTTGCGAAGGGAAGGTCTGTCCAGTTTCGCGCTATGCGCCCGGCTCGGGGTCGGGGTCGGGGTCGGGGTCGGAGTCGGAGTCGGAGTCGGAGTCGGAGTCGGAGTCGGAGTCGTCGGGGTGGCGGAGCAAGTCGGCCGGGTGAGTGGATGCGATTCGCTCCCTCGCGGGCACGGCACACCCTAAGTCCCGTGTTCAGGGCTCGAAACCCCCCACACGCACTTCCCGCGCCATGGCGGGTTTACACGACGTCGAGCGGGTAACCCCCGTCGACGTACGACTTGGAGGCCAGTGCCGCCCGCAGGTCGTCGTCGTTGGTGTCGAAACCGTGCAGGGTGGCTTCGAGGCGCCCGTTGGCGAGGTTGGCGAAGACTCGCGTCATCTCGATCTCGCGCCGCCCACCTTCTTCTCCGCGCTCGTGGATGACCCGCGTGGTGCGCGAAAAACACGCCGCCAGCGCGTAGAGCTGGATGGCCATGTCGGCGACGCGTTCGAGCGTGAACTGCATCTCCGCGATGTTCCGGCCGTAGCGACGCAGGGCGCGTTGCACTTGCTTGGAGAATGCATCCACGTAGTGCACGAAGCGCGCGGCCGGTGCCGCCAGCGCGGAGTGGACACCGTGCAGCCGTTCGCGGACGACGACGCTCTTGGCTTGGCGGAGCGCGAATTCCGACAGCAGACCGAACCCCTTGACGGGATCGCGCAACGCCGTGCCCATGTCGGCCAAGTCGCGCCCTGGGCCCTGCAACCCGGACAGCGCGATGAAGCAACGCAGAATCTCGTTGGTGCCCTCGAAGATGAGATTCACCCGTGCATCACGCAGGAGGCGCTCGTACGGGTAGGCCGCCATGTAGCCGGAACCAGCTGCAATCTGCAGCGACTCGTTGGCGATGCGCCAGAGCGCCTCGGACCCGAACACCTTGCAGATCGCGCTCTCCATCGCGTAGTCGGTGAACGCGGCAGAGCCAGCGCGGTCGGCGTAACTGCAGGTAAGATACACCATGCTCTCGAGCGCGAAAGTTTCCGCGAGCATGCCGGCGATCTTGTCTTTGATCAGCGCAAACTCACCGATGCTGCGGCCGAACGCGCGGCGTTCCTGGACGCGCTGGATCGACAGCGCCAGGAGCGCCTTGGCCGAGCCCACGCAGCCGGCGGCGAGCCCAAGGCGGCCGTCGTTGAGAACCTCCATGGCGACCTTGAAACCACGGCCCGCCTCGCCGAGCATGGCTTCCTTGGGGACGAGCACGTCGTCGAGGAAGACCTCCGTGGTGGTGTTGCCGCGCACGCCGAGCTTGTCTTCGTTGGGACCGGTGCGCACGCCGTGGTCGCGATCGACGAGGAAGGCCGTGAGGCGTGGCTTGGACCCGGAATTGGGTGCCGAGGTGCGCGCGAACACCACGAAGACGTCGGCGATGGCGCCGTTCGAGATCCACACCTTGCGGCCGCGGAGCATGTAGCCGTCCTCCGTGGCGATGGCGCGGGTCTGGATGCCGGCGGCGTCGCTGCCGGCTGCGGGCTCGGTGAGCGCGAACGCGGCGATCCGCGTGCCCCGCGCCAGGGCAGGGACGTAGTGGCGCTTCTGGGCTTCGGTGCCGAACAGCAAGATGCTGCGGGTGCCGAGCGACTGGTGCGCGCCGATGGTGACGGCGATGGAGGCGTCGAGGCCGGCGAGCTCTTGCACGACGCGGGCGGTGGCGAAGTGGGAGAGACCGATGCCGCCCAGCTCCTTCGGGACGGCCAGACCGAACAGGCCGAGCTTGGCGAGCTCGTCGAGCAGGTGTCTCGGAACGTGCGCCGTGCGATCGATCACGACCGAGTCCACGTGCGCCGCGAAGAACCGCTGCAGCGTGCCCAGGATGCCGCTGACGTCGTCGCGCTCGGCGTGAGACATGACAGGGTAGGGAAACAGCTTCTGGTCGAGGATGGCGCCGTGGAAGAGCGCTTTCAAAAACGAATCGGCCGGCACGAGGGGCGAAACGCTATCATGCCCAGCCTCGATTCTGGGCCGCCATGCACCGAGAAATTTGCGCGATCGGCCGCAAATTTCCCGGAGATTCGCCCGGCCGCGACGGCGCCTTTCTTGCTGCGACGCGCTGGGCTTGCTAGCTGATTCGGACGGGGAGCGCGTCGTGGCCGCGGTCTTCACGACGCGGCCCATTCGCTCGTCGTTTCGCCTTTGCTCGCCATGAATCGCCCGGAACTCTTTCTGCAACGTCTGCATCACGTCTTGGAGGACGCGGCTCGGGTGCCGCTGCTCATGGGCGTCTGCAACGTCACGCCCGATTCCTTCAGCGATGGCGGCGAGCACTTCAGCCCGGCAGACGCGTTCGCCCGCGTAGACCTGCTGCTCGAAGAAGGTGCAGACGTCATCGACATCGGGGGAGAGTCCACGCGTCCAGGCGCG
>JAYUXI010000654.1:0-2617 GCA_043753085.1 Myxococcales bacterium
CGGCACCGACGCGAAGGCCAACCTCGAGCGCCGCGCACGCTCGGCCGCCAAGGTGCGGGAAGAGTTCGGGGCGATGGCGGCCCGCACCGAGATGCTCACGGAGATCGCCTCCGCGATCGGCGCCTTTGCTGCCACGACGGGCGTCACGCTCGGATCGCCAGCGTTCGCCGCGGACTACCTGTTCGAGGAGCTTGCTCAGGACACCGTCCGGTTCGTCAGCAGCGAATCCGCAAGCCTTCTGCTCGAAGCCATGTTGCGGGAGCTCGATGCGCGCGGGCAGAGGCGCCGTCTCGAAGAGGATCTACGCGCCCTGGCGCAGTCGCCGCGCGAGGCCCTGCAGGTGGTGCGGCCGTGGGTGCATGCGTTCGCCGAAGCGGCGCAGCCGGCGCTGAAGCGTTTCTCGGACGAGGCCGCCGTGCTCTTGCTCACGGCGACCACCGTGCAGCGACGCAGCAGTGCGGCGGCGCTCGACCTCGAGATCACCGGCCTGCTCGGTCAGCATCCCCGCATCGTGCAGCGCAAGCTGGCTGTCTCGCTAGACGAGTGGATCGCCGCGCTCCGCGAAGCGCACGGGCCTCGCGCCACCGCGTTCCGCGCCTATCGCACTCTGCGCGGCGAGGTGCTCGGTGTACACCGAGAGCGCCTGCGGCTGTCCGAGCTGCAACCCAAAGTGCTCACGTCGTTCGTGCGCAACCGCCTGATCGACGAGGTGTACTTGCCGCTGGTCGGCAAGAACCTCGCCAAGCAAATCGGCACCACCGGCGCCGACAAGCGCACCGATCGCATGGGCCTTTTGCTTCTGCTCTCGCCCCCTGGCTACGGCAAGACCACGCTCATGGAGTACGTGGCCGGCCTGCTCGGCCTGGTCTTCGTGAAGGTCAACGGGCCTTCGCTCGGCCACGACGTGCGCTCGCTGGATCCGGAAGAGGCGCCGAACGCCACGGCGCGCCAGGAGGTGCGGAAGATCAACTTGGCCTTCGAGATGGGCAACAACGTGATGCTGTATCTGGACGACATCCAGCACACGCACACCGAGCTGCTGCAAAAGTTCATCTCGCTGTGCGACGCTCAACGCCGCATCGAGGGCGTCTGGAACGGCCGCACCAAGACCTACGACTTGCGCGGCAAAAAGTTCTGCGTGGTCATGGCCGGCAACCCGTACACGGAAACCGGCGATCGCTTCCAGATCCCCGACATGCTCGCCAACCGCGCCGACACCTACAACCTGGGCGAGGTCCTCGACGGCAAGGACGCTCTGTTCGCGCTGAGTTACCTGGAAAATGCACTTACTTCGAATCGCGTGCTCCAGCCGCTGGCGGCGCGCAAGCGCGAGGACACGCAGATCCTGGTCAAGCTCGCCCGCGGCGAAGCCGTGTCCACCTCGGGCCTTTCGCATCCGTACGCCGCGGCCGAGACCACCGAGATCGTCGAGACCTTGAAACGCCTGTTCCAGGTGCAGCGCACCTTGCTCGAGGTGAACCGCGAGTACATCCACTCGGCGGCGCAGGCCGATGCCTTCCGCAGCGAGCCGCCGTTCAAGCTGCAAGGCAGCTACCGCAACATGAACAAGCTCACCGAGAAGGTGGCCTCGGCCATGACTCAGGCCGAGATCGAACGGCTGGTCGACGATCACTACGCTAGCGAATCGCAGACGCTCACACAGGGCGCCGAGTTCAACCTGCTGCGCCTCGGCGAGATGCGCAAGCGTCTAGAGCCTGCGGGGCTAGCGCGTCTCGCCGAGATCCGCGACACCTTTGGACGCAACCTGCGCATGGGCGGCAGCGACGCCGATCCCGTGGCGCGTCTCTCCGGCAGCATCTCCACCCTCGAGCTCGGACTGAAGGGCATCGGAGCTGCCGTCGAGCGCAGCCACGCGCGCGCGAACGACGCGCAAGACGAAGAGCGCGCGCGCGCCGGCGACCAGGTGCGTGATCTCCGCGAGCTGCTGGGCTCGCAACTCTCTCTCCTGGAGCAAGCGCTGCACGCGCTGGCCACGCAGAAGGCCGGCTCCATCGTGCCGCGCCCCTCGAGCATTCCGCGCCCGGCCACCGAGCCCGGCGCGACGGTCGCGCAGCTGGGTCCACGCTTCGACGAGCTTCGCGCCGCCGTGGCGGCACTCGACAAGAAGCTCGGCTCGATCGCCGTCGCGGCGTCCCCCAGCTACGAGGTCGAGCTCGGCCCCGGCGCTTCGTCGCACCTGTACTGCGGCGTGGCCGACACCGACGTGATCGCCTCGGGCGGCCTCTTCGTGGCCACGTATGCCAAGCCGCCCAGCCTTGGCACGCGCGTGCTGCTCGACCTCGCCTTCCCCGGCGGGCGCCGCACCAAGGCCAGCGGCGTGGTCGTGTTCAAACAAGATCTGGTCGAAGGCGGCGGCATGGTCGAGCCCGGCTTCGGCGTGCGCTTCGGTGAGCTCGAGCACGATGCGCGTCACCTCATCGCCTCGTACGCGGCGCAGCACACGCCCATGCTGCGGGAGGCCTGACGTAGGCTTCACCGTGCGTCCGCTTTCGCGGCGGCGTGGAGCTTCCTGATGTGCTTCTTGGCGCCGTGAGCTCGTCCGGCGTGGGGCCGCGAGGTGTTTCGTTGGGCCGTTGACTGCGTGCGGATCGAGTCG
>JAYUXI010000655.1:0-15190 GCA_043753085.1 Myxococcales bacterium
GTTTGCTCGGGCAGGGCCGCAGCGTCGACGAAGGTGAACCAGCGGTGCCGCGAGGTCTCGACGGTGGCGATGTACCGGCGCAGCCCCGCGCTCGCCGCCCGAAACGCGCCGCGCGGCTCGGCGAAGAGCCACCACATTTGCGTGTATGACGCACGTTTTTGCTGCAGGCGCGCAGGCAGAACCGTGCGGCGCAGGTGCTCGAGCTCGTTCGGAAACCGCGCGGTCGCCTCGGCTTCGTCGAGACCAAACAGATCCAGCACCACGCGCGCCGGGCCGGTCCCGAGCAGGGCGCGCGCGCCCACCAGCGTGCGCGCGATCGGACTGTGCGCCAGCGGCGTGTCGTCGACGAGAAAGCCGTCGCCGACCAGCGTGACACCGCGAAAACCCAGGCCCACGTTCGCGGCGAGCGGCCCGAGATCGCCGTGTTGGACGAGCGAAAGCTGCTCGGAAATGCGCCCCCGCCGTTCGCGCAGCAGCAGCCCGTCTGCAGTTTCCGTGACCTGCGCCAGCGTGCCCTCGATCGCGCCCGGCGCCACCACGGTCATGGCCACGCGCACGGCGGCCGCGGAGCTGGCATCGATCCACGGGTGGTCGGGCACGGCGTACACGAGTGACAGCGGCGGCTCGCCGTGCAGGTAGGGGCGCAGCATCTGCTGGCCGTAGGTTTGCTGGATGCTGCTCGTCGTGATGAGCCCGAAGCGCACCAGCTCACCGCGGCGCAACAGCTCCGCCGCGTGCGCCCACCAGTACGAGACGTAGTCGGCGGAGTCCGGCACGTTCGGCGCGGCAGCGCGCAAGGCTTCGACATACGCATCGCCGAGCACGGCGCGCATGCGCTTGTTGCCGAGAAAGGGCGGATTGCCGATCACGAAGTCGGCGACCGGCCACGGCGCCAGCAGGGCGTCGCGGCGCTCGATGCGCACGTGACCGGGCAGTACCCGCACGGTCTTGCCGGACTGGCGGTAATGCCACTGCAGGTAGCCGACCCACAGCACGAGCTCGGCAATCTTGGCGGCACGCGGTTCGATCTCGATACCGAGAAACTGCGACGGCATCACGCGCAAGCCGGGCACGTGCAGGAGCTCCTGCGTTTCGCCGAGCTGGTCGAGCGCGGTCAGCACGTCGGCCTCGAGGCGGAGCATGGACTCGAGCGCGACGGCGAGAAAATTCCCCGAGCCGCACGCCGGGTCGAGCACGCGGAGTGCGGAAAGCCTGGTGTGGAAGCCGCGAACCAGCGCTACGGCCGCCGTGCCCTTCTTCTTCGCCAACTTGCTTTGCAGCAACGCCCATTCCGCGCGAAGGGGTTCTTCCAGCGTGGGTTTCACCAGTCGTGCGACGTACTCGCGTGGCGTGTAGTGTGCACCCAGTCGGCGGCGTTCGGCGGGTTCGAGCGCGCGCTCGAGCAAGGCGCCGAAGATCACCGGATCGACGTCGGCCCAGTTGTACTCTGCAGGCAACAGATCTTCGAGCGCGCCCTCGGCCAGATGGGCGAGCTGGACCGCGAGCTCGCGGGTGGCAGAGTGGCTGGTCGCCATGGCAGGTCGAGGCTACCAGGTCGCTCGCCGCCGGCCGCCCGACCCGGCAGGGGATGGTTTGGAGGAGAGCGCGGGATTCGAACCCGCGGTTGATTGCTCAACGCTCCCTTAGCAAGGGAGTACCATCGGCCACTCGGTCAGCTCTCCGGAACGAAGATCGCGTTTCATCATGAACGCGCCGCCCTGGCAAGTCTGGCTGCGCGCGCCTCTGCTGGATTGGCCAAGCCCGAGCTCAGCCAGTCCCTGTTCTCACGCAGCCCCAGGGCGATTTGCGGCCTGGACGCGCTCCCGCGGAAAGACGACCCCAGGTACGTTGGTGTAGGTCTTGATCCCCGGACAGCCCGGGATCGTCCTTGGCCATGCCGCGTCGGTCGATCTCGCGCGGCTCCGGCTGGTCCGCGCCTTGCTCTTTGCAGCGCGTGGATGCGCTGGTCGTGCTCGGAGCCGCGCTCGCTCTGGGCAGTCCACTGGCGCTGGCGCCGTGGCCCACCGCGGCCTTCGTCGCACTCGCGCTCGTCTGGCTCCTGCGCGCACGGCGGCACGCGCTCGCCGTGGCTGCGCTCGTCGCGCTCGGCGTGTCGAACGCGCGGGCTCGCCACGATCTGGTCGCCTACGAAGCAGAACGCGCCACGCTCCTCGAGGGCTTCCAGTCGCCGCGACGCTGCCATGGCGCCGGCCGCATCGCGCGCAGTCCGGGCGGCCACGTCGACGGCAGCTTCTCGCTCGAGCTGCGCGACACGCACCTGCAGTGCGAGCCACGCGGCCAGGTCGGCACCGAGGTCGGCGCGGTCGTGCAGATCACGGTGCCGCTCGAGTCGTTCGCCGGCACCGCATCCGTCCACCGCGGCGACGTGGTGGCGTTCGAAGCGGAGCTCGCCGTGGTCACGCGGTTCGTCTCGGCCGACCTGCCCGATCCCCGACCCCGCGCGGCCTCGCGTGGCGTGCAGCTCTCCGGGCGCGCCAGCTTCGTCGAGCGCACCACGCCGGCCCATGCTCCAGCCGCGTGGGTCGACCGCGCGCGGCACCACGTCCGCACGCAGGTACGGGCGCATTTCTCGCCCGCGGCGCGCCCCCTCGCCGAGGCGCTCCTGCTCGGCGATCACGCGCTCGACCCCGCCGACGAAGATGCATTTGCGCAGAGCGGCCTGTCGCACCTGCTGGCCGTGTCGGGCATGCACCTCGTGCTCGCCGTGGCCACGCTCGAGAAGGCCGCGCGGGCAGTGCTGGTGCGCACCCGGCTCGCTGCGCGCCGCGACGTGCGGCGTCCGGCGGCCTTGCTCGCCGCCGCGCTGGCACTGCTCTACGCAGACTTCGCCGGAGGCAGCGGCTCGGCGTGGCGAGCGGCCGTGACCATGACCTTCACCTTCGTGGCGGCCGCCGGAGATCGCCGGCTGGCACCTGCCCGGGCGCTCGGCGCCAGCGTGCTGGTGATGGCGGCGCTGGATCCCTTCGTGATCCACGATCTGTCGTTTTCGCTCTCGGTGCTGGCCACCGCCGGCCTGCTGGCGTTCGGCGCTCCCGTCGGCGCGGCGTTGCAGCGCGCGCACGTACCCAAGCCGCTCGCCAAGCTGCTCGGGCCCACGCTCGCGGCGTCCACCACGTGCGTGCCCCTGATTGCGCGCATCGCGCCCGGGATCCCCACCTGCGCCCTGTTTCTCAACCTGGTGGCGATCCCGCTGTCGGAGCTGTTTGCGCTGCCGCTGTGTCTCGGCTTCGCGGTGCTGCCCACCTTCGTGCCGGCCCAGGTGGGACTCGCTCGTGCGGCTGGGGGCGCGCTGGAGCTCACGCTGCTGGTCGCGCGGTGGGGCGCGCACCTGCCCAAGCTCGCGGCGCTGCCGCCGACCTCGCTGCAGCTCGCCATCCTGGCCTGGGCGTTCGTCGGCGTGGTGCGCAGCCCCGGGTGGCGCGCGCTGGTCGCGCCCGGCTTCGCGCTGATGGCAGCAGAATGCATGCATCGCTGGGAGTGCCATCCGCGTGGCTCGGTGCGAATCTCGCAGCTCGACGTCGGCCAGGGCGACTCGGCGCTGATCGATCTGCCGGACGGCAGCGCCATGCTGGTCGACAGCGGCGGCATCGTGGGCGGCGTGGACGTCGGCCTGCGCGTGCTGGGTCCCGTGCTCCGCGCCCGGCGGCGTGAGCGGCTGCGCGTGGTGGTGATCACGCACCCGCATCCGGATCACTTCGGCGGCCTGGCCACCGGCGCGGTGGACGTAGCCGTGGACGAGGTCTGGGACACGGCCGGCGAGGTCCCGCCAGCGCCAGGAACCTCACCGGTGGCTAGCATGCAGAGTGCATGGATGTCGTGGCGCGCGGCGGCTCGGGCGCGCGGCGCTCGCTTCGTGGCGCTTCCCGATCTGTGCGGCGACCACGTGGTGGGCGGGGCCCCAGTCCGCGTGCTGGCACCGTGTCCGGAGCTCGACGAGAACCTCGGTGCGAACGACAATTCGATCGTGTTCGTGCTCGCCCACGAAGGGGTACGGGCGCTGTTCGTCGGCGACGCGGAGCACGCCGAAGAAGAGCGGCTGCTGGCATTGCCCGCCGGCTCGCTCCGCGCCGACGTGCTGAAGATCGGCCATCACGGCAGCCGCACGTCCACCGGTCCGGCGTTTCTCGCCGCCGTGGCACCTTCGCTCGCCGTGATCTCGGCCGGCGCGCGCAACCGTTTCGGGCACCCGCACGCAAGCACCCTCGGCACCCTCGACGCCGCGGCCTTGCCCACCGCACGCACGGACCGGATGGGCGCGCTCCGCGTACAGCTCGAGCCCGCGGGCTTCGTGCTCACCACCGCGAGCGGCGAGCTCCCCCGGCCACCCGCGCACGAAAGCCCGTGACTCGCTAGAATGCTGGCGACATTGGCGGCGTCGTCGATCGCTTCGAGCGACGGCCAGGTTCGTGCTCTCGATGCCGCGGTCAGGCGCCGGTTATTTTCTCGCACCCTGCCGTGTCGAGGGCAAGCAGCAGCTCGGACACGGTCTTGCTCTGGCCAGGCAACACGAAGTTTGGCGCGAGCTCGGCCATGGGAAGCAGTACGAACGCACGTCCGTGAGCGCGCGCGTGCGGGACCTCGAGCGCGCCGAAGGTGCCGGTGAGCGAGCCTGCCGCCACCACGTCGAGGTCGAGCACACGAGGCTCGTTGCGCTCGTGACGCTGCAAACGACCAAAGGCCCGCTCGAGCATGAGCAAGCCGGCGAGCAGCTCGGTGGGATCCAGATTCTGATCGAAGCGCTCGATCACCATCACGGCGTTGACGAAGGGCGGCGACCCTCCGGGGCAGTCGACCGGGGCGGTCCGGTACAGCGACGAACAGCGATGCGTGCCCGGAAAGCGCATCTTCAGTGCAGAGAAAGCCCGCGCGACGTGTCCCTCGGCGTCGCCGATGTTGGACCCGATCGCCACGAACACGGGCATTTCGCTGGGCTGGCTCACGAGCGTTCGACAACTCCCACGTACGGTAGGTTTCGGTATTTCTCGGCAAAGTCCAGGCCGTATCCCACGACGAATTTGTCGTCGATGGTGAAGCCGAGGTAGTCCACGTTCACCTGCACGCGCGCGCGCGCTGGCTTGTGCAGGAGCGAGCAGACTTTGATGCTGCGCGGATGGCGCGTACGAAACAGATCGATCACATGCGCGATGGTCAGCCCGGTGTCGACGATGTCCTCGACCAAGAGCACGTCCTCGTTTTCGATGGGCTTCGAGAGATCGCTGGTGATCTGTACGACGCCGGTGGTTTCGGTGGCTTCGCCGTACGAGCGCACGGCGAGAAAATCGACGCGGAGCGGCAAGTCGATCTGACGCACGAGGTCGGCGCAGAACAGGAAGCTGCCCTTGAGCACCGAGACCACGACGAGCGAGCGGTCCTGGTAGTCGGTGGTGATCTGAGCGCCGAGCTCCTTCACGCGAGCTGCGATTTGCTCGGCGCTGATCATGGATACGATGCGTTCGCTCATGGAGCGAAAGTAAGCCAGGAGCCGCCCGGGAGGGAACCAATTCTGGTAGCCAGAGCCACATGTCGAAGCGGCTCGCTACTCTGGAAGCGCTGGTGGAAGAAGGCACTGCCGATGCATTCGTGCACTACGGCCTGGCCATGGAATATCGGTCCGAGGGACGCACCGAAGACGCGTTGCGCGTGTTCACGGAGCTGCGCCGCGTTCACGCCGAGTATCTGCCGATGTACCTACTTTGCGGGCAGTTGCTCGCCGGAGAGAGCCGCAGCGCAGAAGCCCGCGACTGGCTCGAAACGGGCCTCGCGCTTGCCACCAGCACGGGCGACGCCAAGGCCAAGAGCGAGCTAGCCGAGGCGCTCGCCGACCTGTAGGACCGGTGCTGCGCGGACGACGGTGTCGTGCTTGCGGAGCAAGAATGCGGCGACCAAGCCGGTGCCGAGCAGAAGCACGGGCACGATCACGAGCAGCGCGAGCAGCCAGAGCGGCATGGAGCGCGACTCGGTGGGCGGCGGCTCCAGCTTCTGGCGCAGGCGAGCGCGGAGCTCTTCGTTTTGTCGTTCCAGGTCCGACACGCGCGCCAGCGCTGCGTGCTTCTCGTCGCGAAAGGGTTCTGGCGGCATCGCGCGTCGGAGTCTATCGCGGATACAGCGTTTCGCCCACGAGTGCGTCGGGCAGGTAGGTCTCGCCAGGCACCACGCCGCCCTCGTAGTCGTGGGCATACTTGTAGTCTGCACCGTGTCCGAGGGCGCGTCCGCTGGCGTTCGACGCGGGCCTGAGTTTGTTCGGCACGGGCAGCGCGCCGTCGCGCTCGATGAGCGCGCGCGCGCGCTGCCACGCCGTACCCACTGCGTTCGACTTCGGTGCCAGCGCCAGGTACGTGCACGCGTGCGCCAGCGGGTAGTACCCCTCGGGCATGCCCACGCGACGGAACACGTGGTCGGCCGCGGTAACCACGCAGAGCGCGTTGGGGTCGGCGTTGCCCACGTCCTCGCTGGCGAAGATCAGCATGCGCCGCATGACAAACAGCGGATCGTCGCCGGCATCGAGCATGCGCATCATCCAGTACACCGCGGCGTCCGGGTCGGAGCCGCGCATCGACTTGATGAACGCGCTCACCACCGCGTAGTGCTCCTCGCCACTCTTGTCGTAGAGCAGTGTGCGCTCGTCCGACGCGGCGGCGAGATCGTCGACCCCGACGGCGGTCTTGTTCTCGCTCTTGGCCACCTCCACAACGAGCTCGAGCGTGCTGAGCGCACGCCGCGCATCACCGGCCGCACGCTCGGCGATCACGTCGAGCAGATCGCCGGTCGCGGTGATCCCCAGCGCACCGAAACCGCGTTCGCGGTCGGCCAGCGCGCGGTCCAGTACCGTGCGGATTGCGCCCGCGTCGAGTGGCTCGAGGTGGAACACGCGGCACCGCGACAGGAGCGCTGCGTTGACGGCGAAGCTCGGGTTCTCGGTGGTGGCACCGATGAGCCGGAACAGTCCCGACTCGACGTGCGGCAAGAAGGCGTCCTGCTGGCCCTTGTTGAAACGATGGATCTCGTCGACGAAAAGGATGGTGCTGCGCGCGTACAGATCGCGCCGCTCCTTGGCCTCGACCACGATGGTGCGCAGCTCGGCGGCCGTGCCCTGGATGGCGCTCCACGGCACGAACTCGGCGTCCGCTCGGCGGGCGAACATGCGCGCGAGGGTGGTCTTGCCGACGCCGGGGGGCCCCCACAGGATCATCGATGGGATCTGCCCCTTCTCGAGCAGACGACCGAGCAGCTTGCCGCCACCCACCAGGTGCGCTTGCCCCAAAAAGTCGGTCAGGGACTCGGGGCGCAGGCGCTCGGCGAGTGGTGCATTCTTCTCGGCGCGCTCCTTGGCCGCGTGCGCGAAGAGCGTGGGGGCTTCGAGGCGTTTCACTCCGGCAACCCTAGGGGCGGAGAGACGTCGTCGGGTGCGGAATCGTGCTACCCCAGCGGGCGTGCGCACCGTTGCCTTCGTCCCGTTCGAGGTTCCCGGCGCACGTGCGCCAGGGCTCGGTCTCGGGCTCGCGGGCCTTGCGCACTCCTCGCTGCGTGCACCGGGCACGGCGTTCGTTCTCGCGCGTGCATTCACCGCCGCCGCAGAAGACGGCTTCGCGCCGCCGCACGAGCTCGAACGGTTCGTCTCGCCAGAGGCGTGGAAGGCGATGGCGGGGCGCTCCAACGATCGGACCCAGATGCGGATCGACCTGCTCGTCACCGGGCGGTTCGAAGCGCCGGAAGAGGGCTCGGGCCAAGCCGAGGTCGTGGCGTTCGTGCCCGCCACCGGGGAGATCGCCTTCCACACCGAGGCGCTGTTCTCCGACCACGATGCGGGCGCTGGTCTCGTGCAGCTCTTGCAAGAGCTCGCCGCCACGCTCGGCTTCGAAGCCGGCGATCTCGCCCAGCTCGCCGCGCTCGGCTGGGAGCCGCTCGAGAGCACCTTGCGCGCGGAAGCAGCGCTCGCCGGATCGCCCTCGCGCAGCGAAGAAGAGGGGCAGCTCGCGGCGCTGATGCACTTCTCGCGTGCGCTCGGCGACGCGCCCACGTCCGGGTTTCTCGCCACGCGCCTCGCAGCCCTCGCCGAGCACCTGTTCTGGCAACGCGATCCCGCCATGATCGCCACGGCGCAGCGTGCGCTGTCGTCGCACCCGAGCACCGGGTACGAGCTGGCGTGCGCGGCGGCCGTTGGCGAGGCCGCTGCGGGACACGCCGAGCTGGCCGCCACCTCGCTGCGTACACTCGTGCAGAATGCACCCGAAGAGCCCAGAGCCCACGCGCTGCTGGCGCGCCTCGCGCGCGAAGGCGGCGATCACGACGCGGCGCTGGAGATCTTGAACGCCGCGGCCGATCACGTCCCGCAGCATCCCCTGCTCGACAACGAACGTGGCCTCGCTCTGCTGAACGCCAAGCGCACCGACGAAGCGGCGAGCATGCTCTTCACCTTGTTCGACGTCGGTCTGCTCTCGCACATCGGTTGGCTCCGGCTCCTCGAGCTCGCCCGCAGCCAGGGTCACGAGGCGCTCGCAGGCCGCATCGTGGACCGCGTGCTGGGCGATCCGAATCCCAGTGCCGACGCGCTGTCCCAGGCGCTCGAGCTCCTCGCGCACGCAGAGCCTCCGGGTGTCGCGCGGACCGAACGCGCGCGCGAGCTCGCGCTGCGCGTGCTGCGGCACGATCGGCGGCGCCCCGAGCTGCGGGTCGGCATGGCGCACACGCTCATCGAGCTCGGTGACACGGAGCTCGCGCTCGACGAGCTGCGGGCGGTGCAGCGCCTCGCACCGACTTCGGCGCCGGCTGCGCTGGCCGCGGAGCTGCTGCTGGCGATCCAAGATCCCGCCGCGTGCGAATCCATCCGTGCGGCGCTGCGGGCCGCACACGCGGCAGATCCGGCCCAGCTCGCGCAGATCGCCGAACGCGCCCGCTGGTTCGCGAAGAAGCACGACGTCTGGACGGCCCATCTGGCCTGCGCCATCGCCGAGCGACGCCAAGGTCGTATCGAAGCGGCGCGCGAGGCGCTCGACCGCGGTCTGGCCACGGCCCCCACCAGCCCCGCGCTGCTCGAAGAACGGCAGCGGCTGGAGCACGTGCACGACGCGCCCGAGGAGCGGTCCACGTTTTCGTCGCAGCTCAAACGAGTGTGGCAACGCTGGTCACGTGGAGACAAACGCTGATGCTCAAGAAGAGAGATCTGGGCTGCGGCCAGTGGTTCGACCTGCAGCAAGCCACCGACACGGAGCGCGCCGAGGTCGGGACCGCGCTCGGCTTCGTCATGCCGAACCGCGCAATGAAACGCGAGATCGAGATGTCGAGCCGCGTGCGGCGGAGCGATGGCAGCATTGTCCTCAACGTCCCGTACTTCTGCGACGGCGCGAAGGAGAGCGGTCCGCTCGGCTTCGTGCTCACCCCGCACGCGCTCGTCATCGAGCACGCGCTCGCGCACCAGGTGCTGGACGACCTTGCCAGCGAGTTCGAGAAGAATCCGGTCGAGAGCAGCACCGACCTCTTCTTGCGGGCCCTCGAACGCATCACCGGCCAGCTCGCCGACCGTCTGGAGATGCTCGAGGGCGAAGTGGCCGAGACCACCCGCCGCGTGTTCCAGCGCACTGGCAACGAAAAGAAGTTGAAGGTGGTGCTACGCCGCGTCGGCGAGATTGGCAGCGAGATGGCGCGCACGCACAACTCGCTGCTGGGCCTGCTGCGCCTGGCGGGGCACCTCCGGCAGGAGCCCCCGGCCTGGTTCGACGAAGGGCTGCTCTCCCGCACCGATGCGGTGCTCGGCGATCTCAAGTCGCTCAACGAGTTCGAAGAGCAGCTTGGCGGCCGCGTGCATTTCTTGCTCGACGGCGTGCTCGGGCAGATCAACATCGACCAGAACGAGATCATGAAGGTCATGACCGTGGCGTCGGTGGTCGGCGTACCGCCCACCGTGCTGGTCGGCGTCTGGGGCATGAACTTCAAGCACATGCCCGAGCTCGAATGGCATCTTGGCTACGCTGTCGCGCTGGCGTTGGTGTGTGCCAGCGCCGCCATCCCGCTGTTGTGGTTCCGCGCCAAAAGTTGGCTCTGACGGCAACCCCGCTACCCGCTGGAACGCTCCCCGAAGATCGCGGTGCCGACCCGCACGTGGGTGGCGCCAGCGGCGATCGCGGGCTCCAAGTCATCGCTCATGCCCATGCTCAGACATGGCAGCGCGTGGGCCGCGGCGAGGGCCGCGAGCGTGGCAAAAGCCGCCCGCGCCGCGTCCAGGTCGGGCGGTGGCAGCGTCATCAGACCGACGATGCGAACCCCAGCAAATGCGCGAAGCTCGTCCAGCAGGGACGGCAAGGCCGCCGGTGCGATGCCGTGCTTGGTGGCTTCGCCGGCCACGTTCAGCTGTACGAAGGCATCGAGCGGGCAGCCGGTTGCCTGCAGCGCCGCGGCCATCCGCGCCGACTCGAGCGCGTGCACGCTAAACGCATGAGCGGCAATCGTCTTGGCCTTGTTGCGCTGCATCGGGCCGAGAAAGTGCCAGCGGATCTCCGGCAAGTCGGCCAGCGCGGCGGCTTTTTCGGCCAGCTCCTGCGCGTAGCTCTCGCCAAAATCACGTTGCCCGGCGGCGTACGCCTCGCGGATCTTCTCGGCGGGATGGAACTTGGAGACGGCGATCAAATGCACGGAAGCCGGGCTGCGTTTGGCAACCCGGCAGGCGTCGTGAATACGGGCGCGGATGCGCTCGAGATTCTCGTGGAGGGGCCTCAGCCCGCCGACTGCAGCTTCTGTTGGACTTCGATCCAATCCTGCACCGCTTCGTTCGTGTTGCGGTCCCAGTGCACCTTGGCGCCGGCGATTTCGCGCAGCGCGGTGACGGCAGCCTTGTTCTTCGAGGGAACGAGGGGGTTGTGACCCTTCATGATCTGACGCGTACGCTGGGCGGCGAGCACGACGAGAGCAAAGCGGTTCTCTTCACGTTCCAAACAGTCTTCGACGGTAACTCGGGCCATAGTTCGAGAGTGTGTAGTCGGCGCAAGGTTGCTTATCAAGCTAAGTACCTGCGCCGCACCCAGGGGGGAGCGCCCGTTCAGCGGTCGAGTGGATGGCTCACCAGACTTCGCATGCGTCCTTGCGCGCCATCGGCTGGCCCCGCGTGCAGGAGAACGCCGTGGCGAAGCTGGGCTGGTTCGACAGCGGCCCGTTCACGCGGCTCTGCGGCGGTGAGTGCGGGTTGGTGGCTACCAGCAAGCGCATGGTTTCGTCGCGGTATTTGCCACACCAAGCCTGCGCGTAGCCGAGATAGAAGCGCTGCTCCGGCGTGGCGCCGTCGGCGCCGCCCTCGGGCTTGAAGGGATGGCTTTTTGCATACTGCACCAAGGCGCCGAACGAGAGCTTGATGCCGCCGAGGTCTGCGATGTTTTCGCCGAGCGTGAGCTTGCCGTTGATCTTCTCGCCGAGCACCACGTAGCCGTCGAATTGCTTCTCGACGCAACTGGCGCGGCGCTCGAACTCGGCGTTGGTCTCCGGCGTCCACCAGTCTTTCAGGTTGCCGTCGGCATCGAACTGGCGGCCTTCGTCGTCGAAGCCGTGGGTGAGCTCGTGGCCCATGACCATGCCGATGGCGCCGAAGTTGGCGGCCGGGTGCGCGGCGGTCGAATAGAAGGGCGGCTGCAAGATGCCGGCGGGGAACACCATCTGGTTCATCGACGGGTCGTAGTAGGCGTTGACCGTGGGCGGCGTCATGAACCACTCCTGGCGGTCGACCGGCTTGCCGATCTTCGCCAGCGTGCGCTTCTCCTCGAAGGCATTTGCACTCTGCACGTTCTTGAAAAAGGCGCCTTTCTCGATCTTCAGCGCGTCGTATTGGCGCCACTTGTCGGGAAAGGCGATCTGGTTGGCAATCTTGGCCAGCTTGGCGAAGGCGAGCTCCTTGGTCTTCTTGTCCATCCAACCGATGGCCTCGATGTTGGCCTTCATCTCGTGCTCGATCGCGTGCACGAGCTCCAGGGTGTTCTGCTTGCCTTGGACGCCAAGCGTCTTTTTCACGAAAGGCTGGGCCAGCGCCTCGCCCAAGGCAGCGTCGGTGCGGCGCACGCAACGCTTCCAGCGCGGCGGCAGCGCCGGCGTGCCCACCAGAGCCTTCTGCCACTGGAAGTTCTCTTGCACGAACGGTGCGGACAACGTGCCGGCGGCCTGGTGGACCAGATGCCACTTCAGGTAGGCGCGCAGCTTGGCCAGCTTCGCTTTGTCGGCTCCGCCCGAGGCGGCGACCAGCTGTCCCACGACCATCAGGTAGCTTGGCTGGGCCACGTTGAACTGCTGCGCGCCGCCGAGTGGCAGGGCGGCGAGGTAGGCGTCCCACGGGAACTCGGGCGCGACCGTCTTCAGGTCGGCCTTTTGAGTGAGGTGGTAAACCTTCTTTGGATCGCGCCTGTCCTCTTTGCTCATGTGCGCGGTCGCGAGCTGCTTTTCGATGGCGAGCACGTCTTTCGCGTCGGCCGCTGCGGTTTTCGAACCGAGCAGCTTGAGCATGGCCGCCACGTGCGCTTCGTACTTCGTGCGCAGCTCCGGAAACTTGCCTTCGTCTTTCGAGTAGTAGTCGCGATCCGGCAGTCCGATGCCGGCTTGGTCGAACGCGCCGATCATCTTGGTCGAGTCGGTGAAGTCTTGCTGCGCGCCCACGTCGAAGAAGACGGGAATTCCGCGCACGTGGAACGCAGCCGCGAGCTTGGCGATGCCCGCTACGTCCTTCAGGGCGTCGATGGCGCGCAGGTCGGCTTCGAGGGGCTTTGCGCCGGCCTTGTCGATGGCCGGTTCGTCCATGCAGGAGCCGTAGAATTCGCCCAGGGCCTTGGCGTAGGGCTCACCCGCGCCGGCTCCCGCGGCATAGCCATCCAGAATTTCCCTCAGTATTTTTTCGTTGGTTTCGCGAATGACGCTGAAGCTCTTCATCCAGGTGGCTTCGTCGTCCGGAATGGGTGTTTTCTGCATCCATCCGCCGCAGGCAAACTGGAAGAAATCGTTGCAAGGGGACACGCTGCGGTCCAGCGCCGCTTCGTCGTCCTTGGCGAGGCCCAAAAGCTTCGGCGCGGCGGGCGAATTGGGCACGGCGACGGCAGCGGCGGCGACCGTCGCCGAGCGGGGGGAGTGCGCCGCGGGGCTTTCGCCGCCGCAGGCCCAGACGAGAAGCGGAAGGACGCCCGCGAACGAGGCCAGGGAGCAAGAAATGGATGCGCGCATGATCGTGGCGTAATCCAAACGGGCCCGTTTCTTCAAGGCGACAATGCCCAGATCGGCAGGTCGCCCGACCGATCTGCGAGTATCATGCCGCCCCAGATGACACAGGCCGAACACGAACTCGAGAAGCTCACGTGGGTCACGACGCTCCGCGCCCGCATCGACGAACGACTCGAACGCAGCTTGGTAGACCACGAGGGCGTCGAAGAAACGTTGCGCGCGCTGCTCGTCCTGTTCGACCAGGAGCTCGGGCTCGGCGCTTCGTACGTGCACACCTTCGCCGAAGACCTCGAGCTGCACACGTTCTGCTCGAAGGCGCGCGCACCGGATCCGGTCACGCTCGTCTGGCTCGAGCGCCGCGGCGGCGAGCGGCGCATCGAGCACGAAGTACCCGACGGCATCGCCCTGAGCGAGCGCCTCGACGTGGCGGGTCAGTGGTTCGGCGCGGTGGGCTTCGTGGCGCCGGCGGGTGCCGACCGGTCACGCCTCGGCATGGCGCTGCACATGGTGTGTGAGATCCTCGACAACTTCCTCTACGCCATCGCGGTCGCGCAGCGAAAGCACCGCACCATGATGAAGATCGGCGACGCCCTGCGGCATACGCAGCTGGATCAAGGCCTGCAGATGGCGGTCGACGTGCTGGTCGCCGAGATCCCGCTCGCGCGGCTTTTGATCGTCTTCCACGCCGAGGAAGATCAACACGACTCGCTGCACGTGCAGTTCTACGAGGGCAGCAAGATCCGCATCGACACGCTGGCCACGGACGACGTCGCCATCCGCGCGATGGCCGCGAAGATGCTCGAGCCCGGTCTTGCGCCCGGCACGGCCCTTCGCAACCGCGAGCTCGCGCAGAAGCTCGGCTTCGATCAGCCCGCGCCCGATCCCGCCGACGCGTCGATGCCGAGCAACGCCGCCTACCCGGTCGAAGAGGTGCTCATCAACGGCATCACCGACTCGGTCGTGGTGGGCACGCTGCTCGCGCTGCCGGCGCGCCGCCACTTCAATACCTTCGATCGCGATCTGCTCAACGGATTCGCCGGCTTCGTGCGCCAGCGCATCGTCGACTTCAACAAGGAGTGGCGCAGCCTCGCCACCATCTTCCGCGACCAGGACGTGGCCAAGCTCGTGCGCACCAATGGCTACCGTGCGCGATTTCTCGCCCCGCGCGAGGAAACCGTGGCCATCGTCTTCGCCGACATCGCCGGCTTCACCCGCATCTCCGAGCGCATTCTGCGCACGCCCTCGCGCGTCGCCCGTCTGGTCGAGGTGTGGTCGAAGCTCGCGGTCGACATCGTGTGGAAGAACGGCGGCACCTTCGACAAGATGGTGGGCGACTGCATCATCGCTCTGTACGGCCCGCCCTTTTACGAATCCAGCCACAAGGATCGCCTCGAGGCCGCCATCGAGACCGCGGTAGCGCTCCGCGAGATGACGGAGAAGCTGCCGCAGCTCGAAGAGTTCGCGGAGCTGCGCGAAACGGGACTCGGCGTGTCTACCGGGATCAACCTCGCGCCCGTGTGCGTCGGCCTCTTCGGCCTCGACGGCGACTTCACCGGCTTCTCGAGCGGGATGAACAACACGGCGCGTCTGCAGGGATGCGCGCGCGGCGGCGAGATCCTGGTGATGGAAGGAGCCGTGGCGGCGCTCGGCAGCGACAGCAAGTACCCGCTCGGACCCGCGCAGCAAACCGCCGTCAAAAACGTGTCGGAGCCGCTGCGCTTTCGCGCCGTTGCCCCGCGCGATTGACAGTCGACACGCGTCGGCGCCACCGCACGGCGAGCGCGGCGAGTACGATCGCGCCGAACGATCCCCCCGCGGGTGCTCCGACCATCTCGCAACCGCACGAGGAGCCAGCGGCGTCGGACTCGACGGGGAGCACGCACTTGCCTTCGCCGGTGCAGATTGCGCTGCCGGTGCAGTCCTTGATGCTCGCGCACGTTTGCTTGCAGCTCTGGCCCTCGCACGTGTACGGCGCGCATTCCTTGGCGGT